>CAMWMO010000467.1 GCA_947175305.1 uncultured Lachnospiraceae bacterium | reverse complement strand
TGAGGCGGTAGCGCCCTTTACGGAGGCGAATGGTTACTATATGGCCGGTTCCTATGTGAACGGTCAGGTGGTAGACAGTCTGGGAGGCGGGATCTGTCAGGTATCTACGACACTTTATAATGCGGTACTTTTAGCGGAGTTGGAAGTGACGGAGCGGTATAATCATTCCATGATCGTCACTTATGTGGATCCTTCAGCGGATGCGGCGATCGCAGAGTCCTCCGGCAAGGATTTTAAATTTAAGAATAATTTAGAGTATCCTATCTATATAGAGGGGTATACGACTCCAGATAAACAGATTACCTTTACGATCTATGGTGTGGAGACCAGAGACAGCAGCCGGGAAGTGATTTATGAGAGTCAGGTGCTGGAGAGGATTGATCCGGATACGGAACTCATCTACACAGACGAGTCCCAACCGGTGGGTTTCTGCTCCGTGCAGTCTGCCCATGTGGGATATAAGGCGCAGCTGTGGAAGGTTGTGAAGGAGAACGGCGTGGAAGTAAGCCGTGAGCAGGTAAACAGCAGTTCTTATATGAAAGCGCCCAGAAGTGCAACGGTGGGCGTAGCGACGGCGGATCCGGGTGCGTACAATGCCATCATGGCAGCAGTGGAAACCGGAAGTATAGATGAAGTCAAGGCGGTAGCGGGCGCATACCGGGCAGCAGCGGAAGCCCAGGCAGCAGCAGAGCAGCCGCAGGAGGAGATACAGCCTGAGGGATGATTCTCCGAAGAGTAAGGCAGGAACATGAAACAGGGAAAAATATCAGAAACCCATAGAGAAGAAGTGAGAAGTGGCGCAGGGCTGGGGAGAGACTGCGCCATTTTAACGCAGACCGCCGGTGCGGATCAGGATATTGTGGTGAGCAAGTGGATTGGTCTGGAGGGAACTGTGGAGCTTGTGGAACAGTATCGTGAGAAGCTTCGGGAGCGGTTTCCCGCGCGGATGATCGATGAGGCGGCTGCTTTTGAAAAGTATCTGTCAGTCATGCCGGAGGCTGCCACCGCCATGAAGTCCGGCGTTTGCGGTATGCATGGCGTCTCTCGCGGAGGCATCTTCGCCGGGTTGTGGGAGATGGCGCAGGAAGCCGGCGTCGGACTGGAAGTGGATTTAAGAAAAATACCTGTCAGACAGGAAACCATAGAGATCTGTGAAGTTTTCGGGGAGAACCCGTATGAGCTTTTATCGGGCGGATGCCTTATTATGACGACAAAAGACGGAAACACGCTTGTGACGGCGTTGGAGAGGGAAGAGATTCCCGCCGTAGTGATCGGCCGTACCACATCAGGAAACGACCGGGTACTTTACAACCAAGGACATAAACAGTATCTGAACAAGCCCAGAACGGATCGGATTTACGCAAACCAATAGAAGAGAGAATGGAGGATAACAAGATGAGAGAGGAGTTATTATCTATCATTGAAAGAAACAGCCGTATAAATCTGAAAGAGCTGGCGGTGATCTTAGGTGCCCCGGAGATTGATGTTGTTAATGAGCTGCAGGCCTTGGAGGAGGAAGGGATCATCTGTGGATATCACACGATGATCGACTGGGAGAAGACCTCCATTGAGAAAGTTTCTGCGCTGATCGAGGTGCGCGTGACACCCCAGAGAGGACAAGGCTTTGATACCCTTGCGGAGCGGGTCTATAAGTATCCGGAGGTGACGTCCGTATACCTGATTTCCGGCGGCTATGACCTTCTGGTCACTCTGGAGGGAAAATCTTTAAAGGAGATATCGGGCTTCGTGTCAGATAAGCTTTCCACTCTGGATTCTGTCTTGAGTACGGCGACCCATTTTATCCTGAAAAAATATAAGGATCATGGCACGATCCTGACGAAAAAGTATGAGGATACAAGAGAGAAGGTGACACCGTGAAAGATCTGCTATCAAAACAGGCGGTAGCTTTAAAACCGTCGGGTATTCGAAAATTTTTTGATATTGTCAGTGAGATGGAGGATGCACTTTCTCTCGGCGTCGGCGAGCCGGATTTTGATACGCCCTGGCATATCAGGGACGAGGGTATCTACTCTCTGGAAAAGGGACGCACCTTCTACACTTCTAATAGCGGCTTAAAAGAGCTGCGCGAAGAAATAGCTGCTTATATGAAGAGAAAACAGGGCGTTACCTACGATCCGATGAAGGAAGTGCTGATTACGGTGGGAGGCTCCGAGGCCATTGATATTGGTCTGCGCGCTGTGATCAATCCGGGAGACGAAGTGTTGATTCCGCAGCCTAGCTTCGTATCTTATGAGCCTTGCGCGATCATGGCGGGCGGCGTGCCGGTGATCATAGAACTGAAGGCGGAAAATGAATTCCGTTTGACAGCACAGGAGCTGGAAGACGCCATTACGGATAAGACAAAGATACTGATCCTTCCCTTCCCCAACAATCCAACAGGAGCGATTTTGGAGCGGGAGAATTTGGAGGAGATTGCGGCAGTGATCAGAAAACATGACATACTCGTCATGTCTGATGAGATCTACTCGGAGCTGACTTATAA
>CAMWMO010000466.1 GCA_947175305.1 uncultured Lachnospiraceae bacterium | reverse complement strand
TTCCAGACCCGTTCGTAGATCTCCTCCGCAGAGAACACCCGGCCCGGATTTTTACCGAGCAGGAGCAGAATCTTAAATTCTGTTGGGGTCAGCTTTACGGGATTGCCGTCCAGAAACACTTCCACAGAATCTTCGTGAATTTCCAGGCCGCCGATGGTATAGACCCGCTCTTTCGGTTCACACTCATCCTTCATCTCCAGATATCGGCTGTAACGGCGCAGATGGGAATTGACTCTGGCTAAAAGCTCCATTGTGGTGAAAGGTTTGGTCACATAGTCGTCAGCGCCCATGTTTAACCCCATGATCTTATCCACCTCCTCCGATTTTGCGGAGAGCATGATCACGGGAAATTCATAGTGCAGCTCCCGCATCTGCATGACCATACGGATCCCGTCCATGCGGGGCATCATCACATCCACGATGGCAAGATGGATTTCTTCTTTTTTTATCACATTTAATCCAGCCAATCCATCCGCCGCCTGAAATACGGTGTAGCCCTGATTTTTCAGGTAAATTTCGATGCCCTCCCGGATATCCCGGTCATCTTCCACGATCAAAATATGATAGTCCATTTTCTTCCTCTCCCATATATATCTGTGCACTGCTCTAGCATAACCGAAGAATCTAAACAAAAACCGCTGACAGTTCTTAAGATATTCTAAATATATAAAAAAGAAAAGGCACTCGGCCGGATGACCGGCAGAATGCCCCTGATTTTATATTCTTTCTTGGTCTTCAATCAATACTAACTGACTTGTCAGTTAGTTGTTGATCAGCTTCTCTTCGCCGTTCCAGCTGTAAAGCTTTCTGATATCCTCGCCTACCACCTCAGCGGGATGTTCAGCAGCCAGCTTGCGCATCGCCTTGAAGTGAACCTGTCCGCCTGCGGAAGACATGTCAAGCAGGAAGTCCTTCGCAAAGGTACCATCCTGAATGTCTGCCAGAATCTTCTTCATCGCCTTCTTGGTATCCTCGGTGATGATCTTGGGACCGGTGATATAGTCGCCGTACTCTGCTGTGTTGGAAATAGAATATCTCATGCCCGCAAAACCGGACTGATAGATCAGATCTACGATCAGCTTCATCTCATGGATACACTCAAAGTAAGCATTTCTCGGATCATATCCAGCTTCCACAAGTGTCTCGAAACCAGCCTGCATCAATGCACACACGCCGCCGCAGAGCACTGCCTGCTCACCGAAGAGGTCGGTCTCTGTCTCGGTACGGAAAGTGGTCTCCAGAACGCCTGCTCTCGCACCGCCGATCGCCAGCGCATAAGCCAGAGCCTTGTCCTGAGCCTTGCCAGTCGCATCCTGATGTACTGCCACTAAGCAGGGAACGCCCTTGCCTGCCTGATACTCGCTTCTCACGGTATGACCGGGGCCCTTAGGTGCGATCATGGTAACGTCTACATCCTTGGGCGGTACGATACAGCCAAAGTGAATGTTGAAACCGTGTGCGAACATCAGCATATTGCCTGCCTCTAAGTTGGGCTCGATATCTTTCTTGTACATAGCAGCCTGCAGCTCATCGTTGATGAGGATCATGATGATATCTGCTTTCTTGGCAGCCTCTGCCGCCGTATATACTTCAAATCCCTGTGCCTCAGCCTTTGCCCAGGACTTGGAGCCCTCGTAGAGACCGATGATCACATGGCAACCGGACTCTTTCGCATTTAAAGCGTGAGCATGTCCCTGGCTGCCGTAGCCGATGATTGCGATTGTCTTACCGTCCAAGAGAGATAAGTTACAATCTTCCTGATAGAAAATTTTTGCCATTTTTGATTCCTCCGTTTGTTGATTGATTTACTGTATCATGCTATATAATTTTAAGGGAAACTCCCTTTCATTACCTGATCTTATTCTAAGTAGGTCACGTTATCAATACCGCGGCCAAGGCCCGTAATGCCGGTTCTGGCAAGCTCCAGGATCTCATAGCCGTCCAGCAGACTGATGAAAGCGCCGATCTTATCCTGATTACCGGTCAGCTCGATGACCAGACTCTCCGTCGCCACGTCGATAATCTTTGCACGGAAGATATCCGCCACAGCAATGACGCCCTGTCTCTCCTTGGCGGAGGCCTTCACCTTGATCAGAACGAGCTCTCTGTACACACTCTCGTCCGGCTTTAACTCCTTGATATCACGCACGTCCACCAGCTTCGCCACCTGCTTTTCAATCTGGTCGAGGATCTCATCGTCCCCGGAGGTTGCAATGGTGATACGGGTATAGCGGGGATCCGCCGTCACGCCTGCGGTAATGCTGTCAATATTGTAGCCGCGTCTGGAAAAGAGTCCCGCGATACGGCTCAAAACACCTGAGGTATTGTCTACCAATAACTGAAATACTTTTTTCTGCATGCCATCATACCTTTCTTTTTCTGACCCATAGGCACAAACACTGTCACTAATTGTAGCAACTTCAAGGGGAAAAGTCAACCTCCGTCGTATTTGAGTTTCCCCATTTCTAAAATACGAATGCCCCGGAATCCTCTATTTTAAAGT
>CAMWMO010000465.1 GCA_947175305.1 uncultured Lachnospiraceae bacterium | reverse complement strand
CCGTCTGATGGCACATCGTAGGTCTGTATCTTCTCTTCAAAATAACTAATGTTAACTAATATATTGTCAGGATTCACGATCCTGTGTTCCACCACCTCAAATCCCTGTTCTGCCAGAAACGCAAACTGCTCTGAGCGGGCATTGTGGAAATCAGCCTCCGCCCGCACCAGAGAAAAGGCATAAAAGCGCACGTTCCGGCCTGCCGTGATCTGATTATCCAGCTGTCTGACACTGCCGCTGCACAGATTCCTGGGGTTTTTATACTTTGCCTGCGCGTCTGTGATCTCACTGTTGATCTTCTCAAAATCGCTGTAGGTGATCACCGCCTCACCCCGCAGGATCAGTTCTCCCCGGTAGGGTATGGTCAGGGGAAGATTCCGAAAGACTCTCGCGTTGTTGGTGATGACCTCTCCCACTTCTCCATTTCCTCTTGTGACCGCCTTCTGCAAAACGCCGTCCCGATAGGTCAAGACAATAGTAAGACCGTCCAGCTTCCAGGACAAAAGCGCTTCTCTGCCATTCAGCCAGTCCCGAAGCTCCTCCCTGCTCTTGGTCTTTGCCAGAGAGAGCATCGGCGTCTCGTGGCGCTCTTTAGGCAGCTCATCCACCGCCTCATAGCCCACCTGTACCGTTGGGCTGTCCGCCAAAGTAACGCCGCTTTCTTTTTCAAGAGCTTCCAATTCGTCATAGAGCCTGTCGTACTCAAAGTTGGACATGATCTCCTCATCCTTCGCATAATAGGCCTCGGAAGCCTTATGCAGCAAAGAGACCAATTCCCGCATCCGTTCCATATTCTGATCCGCCATTCGTTCTACCTGCCATTCTTACAAATTACATTGCTCATAAAGCGCTGCCCTCTCCTCTTTGGTCAGCTCCCGGTATTCTCCCGGCTTAAGAGTGCCCAGCCCAATATTGACAACACGAGTCCGCTTCAGGCTCTTCACCTGATACCCCTGGGTCTTGCACATACGCCGGATCTGCCGATTCAATCCCTGGGTGAGAATGATCTTCAGGGTCTTCTCCCCAATCTGTTCGATCTCACAGGGTCTGGTGGTTTTTTCCAATTCCTCCAGATATACGCCCTGCCGCATATTGTCGATCGCCTGCACCTCCCAGGGCTTTTCGGCCTTTACGATATATTCCTTCTCATGCCTGTTTCTGCCACGCATCATTGCCTCGATGAGCTCACCGTCATTAGTCAGCAAAAGCAGGCCCTCGGAATCCTTGTCAAGTCGCCCCGCATAGGTCACCCGTTTCCCGTACCCCAATTCCTTCGTCACCAGCCGCGCCGCATGAGCATCCCGCTCCGAACACACCACTCCCAGAGGCTTATAATAGGCTAACACTACCTTCTCGTCAGGCCCCTGCAGCAGTTTTCCCCGGACCGTGATCTGCTCGGCTCCCGTCACCCGTCTGCCCGTACTCGCAATCTCTCCGTCTACACAGACCAGTCCCGCCTCTATCAGCTTATCCGCATCCCGCCTGGAACATACGCCGCAGGAAGCCAGATATTTATTCAGTCGAATTTCTTTCCCCATGGGAAATGCCTCCTGTCCGTTCCTGTCTATATTACATATCATTCGTTATTCTTTATACTGTCCGGCTCCACACCGTGCTCCAGCAGAAATTCGCGCCACTTCTCATAATGCTGGGCATAGAGATGCACTCCGTCAAAGGTGAGTTCCGCCTGCAGATACCCCTCATCATCCGTAAAAATCGGATTACAGTCCAGATAAAAGATATCCCGACCGTTGGCGAGACGAGCCGAAGCAACATTCTTATCGTTGATATTGACATTGTTAAACTCCGACTCCATATCATTCTTTTCCTGGCTCACATGCAGATTCGCCATGATAAAAATGACCGCATCAGGCTGCCACTCCCTGATCTGCCGCAGCACCTTCAGATACTGCTTCATATACCTGTTGGTATCTCCATACCCCAGTTCATTCATCCCCAGCATGATATATATCTTACCGTAATGCTTCTCCTGCAGCATTTCTTTCAGGTCCACCTTCTCACCGGTCTTCTGATAGGTCACTCCCGTATCCTCCAACAGCTTAAAGATGGTCATGCCATTGTCACAGAAAAAATCCGCTTCGTCAAATCCGGCATAGTCCGATATGCCCAAAGTACGGGAATCTCCCATAAAAGCAGCGTCATTAAAATAACTATCGTTCTCTAACAAATAATCATAGGTAGTGGTCAATGCAACTTTTCCTGCATCCGAATAATATATGGAATCTATTTCTACAGGCGTATATTCCACAAATTTTGTGGCCCTTTCCTTCTCTTCCCTTTTAACTACGGCACTTTTCGTTTTTGAGGCTTCGTTTGTCCGTCCATTTTCATTCTCTATATCCGCATTTTCTTCCTTGCGTATTCCTGCATTTTCCAGCTCATTTTCCTTTTCCTGAGACTTTTCCGGCTGTTCCGGCAAAGCATCATCTTCAATACTTTGTTCTGATTTAATTGTAATTTCGTCACTTATAATATCTGCACTAT
>CAMWMO010000464.1 GCA_947175305.1 uncultured Lachnospiraceae bacterium | reverse complement strand
ATGTAAACCTTCTTTCTATAATTTTATATATTATTCGCAGTGCCACTCGAAAAACCTCCGGCTTTCCTCGTTCGTGGGCGTTCGCCCTATGCATCCGTAATCTGAAAAAATTGTCAGCAAGCTGCCATTTTTTCATCTTCCGTCTGCGCACTGCTCATTGCCATCACGCAAGTTGAGCTTGAACAGCAGTAAGTGCCACCACACCCACGATATCCTGCCAGGAGCAGCCGCGGGAAAGATCGTTTACCGGCTTGGAGATACCCTGCAGCATAGGGCCGTAGGCTTCTGCCTTGCCGAGTCTCTGCACCAGCTTATAACCGATATTACCGCAGTCCAGATTGGGGAAGATCAGCACGTTGGCTTTACCTGCCACCTCGCTGCCGGGCGCCTTGGACTTCGCCACCTGAGGCACCAGCGCCGCATCGGACTGCAGCTCTCCGTCTATGCACAGATGAGGGTACTGCTCATGGGCGATCCTCGTTGCCTCCACCATCTTGTCCACCAGGGGATGTTTCGCGCTGCCCTTGGTAGAATGGGACAACATAGCGATAATAGGCTTCGCTCCAACCAGACTCTTAAAGCTCTTGGCGGAAGTATCCGCAATAGCCGCCAGTTCCTCCGCTGTGGGATCCTGATTCAGACCGCAGTCTGCAAAGAGAAACGTACCGTTCTCCCCCAGCTCGCAGTCCGGCACATCCAGAATAAAGAAACCGGATACCAGCTTCACACCGGGCGCAGTCTTTAAGATCTGCAACGCCGGACGCAGGGTATCTGCCGTGGCATGACAGGCGCCTGCCACCATGCCGTCCGCATCGTTGGCCTTTACCATCACTACGCCAAAGGTCAGATAATCTTTTAACAACGTCTCTTTCGCTTTCTCCGGCGTCATACCCTTATTCTTTCTGATCTCATACAAAAGCTCCACATACTCATCCAGTTTCTCTGTCTTCTCGGGATCAATGATCTGCACACCGTCCAGCTCAACCTCCAGCCAACCGGCACCATCCATGATCTTCTCCTCATTCCCCACCATGATGATATTGGCGATCCCCTCCTTTATGATATTGGATGCCGCAATCAGCGTCCTCTTATCATTCGTCTCCGGTAATACGATCGTCTTTTTATCGCTCCGTGCCTTCTCCTTCATCAGATCAATATAAGACATAGCCATACCCTCCTTCTAACAATATCGATATCTATGTACATCTTACCTAATTTTTCTCCTATATACAAGGATTTTTCTATCTATTTCATGCCCTTTATGATATAATCAGTATAATATCTTTTGTCTTATTCGGGAAAGGAGGCACTCCATGAAAACAGTCGGTATTATTGCAGAATATAATCCTTTTCACAATGGACATGCTTATCATATCCAAAAAGCAAAAGAACTTACAGGCGCAGATTATTGTGTCATTGTTATGAGCGGCGATTTCGTACAGCGCGGCGCTCCGGCTTCGTTTCCTAAACATCTGCGCGTTGCGACCGCACTGGCAAACGGCGCCGATCTTGTGCTGGAACTGCCCGTTTGCTACTCTCTTGGCAGCGCTGAGTATTTTGCCCGCGGTGCCGTGGCGCTTCTCGATAAGCTCGGCGTCGTTGACTCCCTGTGCTTTGGCAGCGAATGCGGCGACATCGAAGTACTTCGGCAGCTCGCCGAGGAGCTGCTCCATGAGAGTGACACGTTTAAAAATGCGCTGGGAAGAGAAATGCGGCTGGGTCACACCTATCCGCAGGCAAGAAATGTCGCCCTGGCGGCCTCTGCGCCCAATCTGACAGCTCATATCAATGTACTGGCAACTCCCAATAACATTCTGGGGATCGAGTACTGCAAAGCACTCCTTGCCGAAAACAGCGCAATCGTACCCTACACCTTAAAACGGGCTGGTGCCTCCTACCACGATAACAGCCTGCGGACAAATTACTGCTCCGCTCGAGCCATCCGGGAATCGCTTCGACAGGCAGACGTCCTTGACATCCTTATAAAACAGGTGCCGACATCCGCCCATGAATTGGCAAAAGACAACTATATGAAAACTTTTCCGGTCTTTGAAGACGATTTTTCCATACTGATACAGTATGCGCTTCTAAGCAAGGCGGATTCCGGCTTTACGGGCTACCCCGATATTGACCGGGAACTATCGGACCGTATCATAAAGCTTTTGCCGCAATACCGCAGTTACCGTTCCTTCTGCGACCTGCTGAAAACAAGAAACCGAACCTACACAAGAATTTCCCGCAGTCTCTTTCATGTACTGCTGGATATCCGGCAGGAGGATTTTTCCCGTTACATACAGTCAGGCCAGATTTTCTATGCACGCATGTTAGGCTTCCGTGAGAGTGCCTCCCCTCTCCTTACTGCTATCAAGCAAAACGCCTCTGTCCCGTTTTTATCGAAGCTTGCCGACGCAGAAAAACAGCTTGCACCGACGGCTCTTTCCATGTTGGAAAAGGACATCTATGCAAGCCATATCTATCAGAGCGTTGCCCGCTATAAATTCCCTG
>CAMWMO010000463.1 GCA_947175305.1 uncultured Lachnospiraceae bacterium | reverse complement strand
AATCATTGCACAGGTAAGTAAGATTAAAATTCCCCTTGCAACCGTTTAAAATATGGTGTATAGTGTAGCACGTTAATAAATATTCAGCGAATAGGGGAATTGCTATGGCTAAATATTTGGTGATCGTGGAGTCACCTGCGAAAGTGAAAACAGTGAAAAAATTTCTGGGCGCTAACTATGAGGTGGCGGCCAGTCAGGGACATGTGCGGGATCTGCCCAGAAGTGTTCTGGGCATCGATGTGGAGCATGACTTTGAGCCGCGCTACATCACGATTCGGGGAAAGGGAGACATTCTTGCGAATCTGCGCAAGGAAGTGAAAAAGGCGGAGAAGGTCTATCTGGCAACCGACCCGGACCGCGAGGGGGAGGCAATCTCGTGGCATCTGCTTGCCGCACTGAAACTGGAGAATAAGAAGGTGTACCGCATCACCTTCAATGAGATCACAAAGACGGCGGTGAAGGAATCCTTAAAGAATGCCAGAGAAATCAACATGGATCTGGTGGATGCCCAGCAGGCCAGAAGATGTCTGGACCGCATGGTGGGGTATAAGATATCACCCGTGTTGTGGGCGAAGGTGAAGAGGGGCTTAAGCGCCGGCCGCGTGCAGTCGGTGGCGCTTCGGATCATCTGTGACAGGGAGGAGGAGATCAATGCCTTCATCCCGGAGGAGTA
This sequence comes from uncultured Lachnospiraceae bacterium, assembly GCA_947175305.1. GTDB lineage: Bacteria > Bacillota > Clostridia > Lachnospirales > Lachnospiraceae > UBA3282. The sequence continues at coordinate 1,833 of CAMWMO010000463.1, read as the reverse complement.
CTGGACGTTAGACGCCCACCTGCAGATAGAGGGGGAGAAAAAGCCTCTGGTGGCAAAGTATTACGGTACCACGAAGGAGAAGCGCGTCATCGCTTCCAGAGAGGAGATGGAGGCTCTGAAAAAGGAGCTTTCAGGCGTATCCTACCGGGTCAGCAGCGTAAAGACGGGTGAGCGGATCAAGAAAGCGCCTCTGCCCTTTACCACATCCACTCTCCAGCAGGAGGCCAGCAAGGTGCTGAACTTCTCGACGCAGAAGACCATGCGGCTGGCACAGCAGCTCTACGAGGGCGTGGAGATCAAAGGAAGCGGCGTCACAGGTATCATTTCCTATCTGCGTACGGATTCCACAAGAGTCTCGGAGGAAGCCGAGGCGGCGGCACGCGCATTTATTCTTGAAAAGTATGGGGAGGATTATGCTGCGGAGGCCTCACAGGAGAGAAAGTCGAATCAGAAGATACAGGACGCCCACGAGGCGATCCGTCCCACCGACATAAGCAGAATGCCTTTGGATATCAAGGAATCTCTGTCAAGAGATCAATTCCGGCTGTATCAGCTGATCTGGAAGCGGTTTGCGGCCAGCCGCATGGCGGCTGCGCAGTATGAGACCACGTCGGTGAAGATAGACGCCGGGGAGCACCGGTTCACGGTGGCGGCATCCAAGCTCAAGTTTGACGGCTTTATGAGCGTCTACACCCAGGAGGAAGACAAGGAAGAGAATAATACACTGATCCGGGGGATCGCGGAGGACTCAAAGCTATCCCTGCTCACCCTGGAAGAGAAGCAGCATTTCACACAGCCGGCGCCCCACTATACGGAGGCGTCTCTGGTGCGTGCGATGGAGGAGCTGGGGATCGGAAGGCCCAGTACCTATGCGCCCACCATCACGACGATTCTTGCCAGACGCTATATCGTAAAGGAGAACAAGAATCTCTATGTGACGGAGCTGGGCGAGGTTGTGAACAACATGATGCGGGAGGCGTTTCCCTCCATCGTGGACGTAAACTTTACCGCCACCATGGAAGCCCTTTTGGACGGCGTGGAGGAAGGAAACGTGAAGTGGAAGACGGTGGTGGCGAATTTCTATCCCGACTTGCAGGAAGCGGTGGAGAAAGCGGAAAAGGAGCTGGAAGAGGTGGAGATCGCCGATGAGCTTGCCGATGAGTTCTGTGAGCTCTGCGGAAGGCAGATGGTGATCAAATATGGCCCCCACGGCAGATTTCTGGCCTGCCCGGGCTTTCCGGACTGCCGCAACACCAAGCCTTATTTTGAAAAGATCGGCGTGGCCTGTCCGAAGTGCGGCAAGGATATCGTCCTGAAAAAGACCAAGAAGGGCCGGAAGTATTACGGCTGTATTGATAATCCGGACTGCGATTTCATGGTGTGGCAAAGACCTGTGGATGAAAAGTGCGACCGCTGCGGCGCCATCATGCTGCAAAAGGGCAATAAGCTGGTCTGCTCCGACGAGGAGTGCGGCTTTGTCAAGGATATGCCCAAGGAAAAAGCGACAGAGTAAAGTGTACAGAATGTTTGGAAATTTAATGCAATTTATGGGAAATGTCCGTGAATTGTGTTAAAAACACATTGAAAATCCTCAAATAGTGTGATAATATGTTTTTAATAGTTCATTCAAACATATATCAGAGGAGCGGCCACATGAGCAGTGTGCAGTTATTAGATAAGACCAGAAAGATCGGTAAACTTTTACACAACAATAATTCGGGCAAGGTCGTGTTCAATGACATCTGCGATGTCTTGAAGGAGATCCTCGCCTCCAATGTACTGGTGGTGAGCAGGAAGGGGAAGGTGCTCGGGATCGGCGATATGGCTACGGTG
>CAMWMO010000462.1 GCA_947175305.1 uncultured Lachnospiraceae bacterium | reverse complement strand
CTCATAATACTCACACAATGCCCTGAGCGGTTCTTTGGAGGTTCCGTAATCTGTGATGTTATAATATGCCTCATAACTCTTCAATAAAATATCTATGATGTTCTGTCTCGTATATTTCATAATCCCTCAAATTTCACCAAAAAAACCATATCCTATATAATATCATTTTACGACCGTTTTTTCAAGGTTTTTTAAGAATTTCCAGAAGCCTTTGAAAATATGCCGGCAATGGCGCCGTCACCTCCACATACTCCCCGCTTGCGGGATGCTGAAACCCCAGCATATAGGCGTGCAGAGTCTGTCCCTCCAGATGAAATGGTGTCTTCCTCGTTCCATAGACCTCGTCACCCAAAAGCGGATGCCCGATGGACGTCATATGTACCCTGATCTGATGAGTACGACCCGTCTCCAGCCTGCACTCAATATAGGTATATTCTCGAAAACGTTCCAACACTCTATAATGAGTGATGGCCGGCCTGCCGTTTTTCTGATTCACCGCCATCCGTTTTCTTTCTTTCTCATCCCTGCCGATAGGGGCATCCACAGTCCCTTCCTCCTCGGCTACCACGCCATGTACGATAGCCCGGTAGCTTCTGTTTAAGGAATGTGCCTTTAGCTGGGCCGCAATTGTCTGGTGAGCCAGATCATTTTTACAGATGATGAGAGAACCTGTGGTATCCCTGTCGATCCGATGGACGATCCCCGGCCGCAGTATCCCGTTTATCCCGGAAAGCTGTCCCTTACAGTGGTACAACACTGCGTTGACCAGAGTGCCGCTGTAATGCCCCGGCGCCGGATGCACTACCATACCCTTGGGCTTATCCACCACCAGAACATCCTCGTCTTCATAGAGAATGCTTAAAGGTATCTCCTCAGCCGTAATCTCCGGTTCCACCGCCTCCGGAACGGAAAACGACACTTCATCATCCACTCTAAGTCGATAATTTGCCTTCCTCGGCGTTCCGTTCACCAACGCCTTTCCCTCTCCGATGCACTTTTGAATATAGGAGCGTGAAAGCCCGGATACTGCTCCGGCAAGCCACTTATCAAGCCGCTCCTCCTCCCCCACGCCGATCTGGTAACTCAATGTTTCCAATTTTACTACCTCAGATGCCGAGTCTGCGTTGCCTCACTTAAGTTCCCGATACCGTTTCTGCTTAAAGCTGATAAAATCCAGATCTTTCTCTTTATAGAAAAATAAAAGCAGAATCACCAGCGCCAGCGCGGAGACCGTTGCATAGATGTCAGCCACATTAAAGATCGGGAAGTTAGGCCTCACAAGATAGATAAAATCCACCACATAATCGTAACGCACCCGGTCTATCATGTTGCCGATGGAACCGGCCACGATCAGGCTGAACAGGAAATGCAGAATCGTATATTTTTTTTGATCCGGCACCTTAAAAAGTACATAACAGACCACACTTAAGATCACAATCGCAACAAAAATGAAAAACACCTTCTGGTTGGGGAGCATCCCGAAGGCCGCCCCCTGATTCTCCAGATAATTCAACTCCAGGATTCCGTTGATCAGATTGTAGGCCGGCTTATCCTTCAGCCAGACCACTGCCCAATGCTTAGTATACTGATCGAAAAAGATCAGTCCCGCGATCATCAATAGATCAAAAAACAAAAAGAATTTTTTCTTCAGACTCATTCCCGCATATCCTCGTCACTAAAATAGATTTCTTTTACGGCGAAAAGGATCTCTTCATCGGTAACGGTTCTGTCAATGAAAGCCTTTCCCACCTTTTTCAACAGTACGAATTTGATCTGCTCGGCATCCATCTTCTTATCAGACTTGGTCAGTGCAAGGATCTTCTCCGGATCGATATCATCGATGCTGATCGGCAGATTAAAGGGCACGAACATATCCCGCACCTCATAATATTCATCCATAGAAAGGCACTCATGTTTCCAGGAGATATAAGCTGCCGCCACCATACCCAGCGCAATACATTCTCCGTGCAGCATCTCAAAATTCTTCGCTTTCTCAATCGCATGGCCGATGGTGTGTCCGAAATTCAAGAGCGCCCGATCCCCTTTCTCCGTAGGATCCTTCTCCACCACCAGTTTCTTAACGCTGCAGCTTCTCATGACCATCTCTTCCAGCGTATCCAGATCCCGTTCGTGGATCTCATACATGTTTTCCAGAAGCCATTCATAAAATGCCCCGTCTTTGATCAGGCCGTGCTTCATCACCTCGGCAAAACCTGCATAGAACTGCCTGTCATCCAGTTCTTTTAAGGCGCCCACATTCATATAGACTAACTTCGGCATATAAAAGGCGCCCACCATATTCTTATAGCCGTCAAAATCCACACCCGTCTTACCGCCGATACTGCTGTCCGACTGCGCGATCAGGGTCGTGGGAATCTGGATAAAGTCAACACCTCGCAGGTAGGTGGCCGCCGCGTAGCCGGTGATGTCTCCCACCACACCGCCTCCCAGCGCCAAGAGAATATCCTTTCTGTCAAACCTCTCCTCGATCAGTCTCTTGTAGATTTCCTTC
>CAMWMO010000461.1 GCA_947175305.1 uncultured Lachnospiraceae bacterium | reverse complement strand
CGTTCGCCTGGATATTGGCAAGACCGGCATTGAACATATCCAGAAGCTCCTGGTTGTCAGCGTTCATAATGGCAAATCCGTAAGGAGCGCCGTCGCTCTCCATGCCCTCAGGAATAACGAGCGCCAGACCGCCTGTCTTGATGGAATCCGCCATGATGGGCGTATCCTCTACACATGCCGCAGAGTTGCCAAGGATCACATCCTGATACATGGTCGGTGAATCCTCAAATACGGTCACGGTAAACCCGTACTGATCCTTTAAACTATTCGCAAAATCCGCCCCGGCGGTACCATTCTTAACTGCCACGTTCTGACCGGCCAGATCCTCGAAGCTTGTCACGGTGCTGCCCTCAGGAAGCACAAAGGTCTGTGTCGCATTGTAGTAACCGTCAGAGAAGATCCAGCCGGCATCGATACGCTCCTGCTTGATGGTAGCGCCCGCGATCAGAGCGTGTGCCTGACCGGACTGTACTGCTGCCACGCCCGCATCCCAGCCAAGGCTCTGCAGTTCATACTCAAATCCCTGATCCTCTGCGATAGCCGCCAGAATATCCACGTCAATTCCTACAAACTCACCGTTCTCATTGGTAAACTCGAAAGGTCTGAATACGGTATCTGTGGCAACGATCCACTTCTTTCCGCCGCTCTTGCCGCAGGCCGCAATGCTGCATGTCATGCAGATCATCAATGCCAGCGCCAGTACCTTTTTCATCATGCTCTTTTTCATAATACTCTCCTCCGTTCTTTTCACTTTAGTCCTCATTCATCTTTCCTAGTATAATAAAGAACCGGAGGGTTTGTCAAGGATTTTGTATCATTGTATACAATTATCCTCTTACAGATCCTCAGCCGCCGCCAGGATCAATTCCACAGCCTTGTCGATGCCCAGCTTCTCTGTGTTGAGCGTCAGGTCAAAGTTGCGGACGTCTCCGTAGGCGCATTTGGTATAGTATTCGCAGTAACGTTTTCTCGCCTTATCCACCGCACGCACATCATTTGCCACCTGATCTTTCGGCACCTGATCCATAAGCCCTGTCATGCGCTTCACACGCCAGTCGAAGCCCGCATGGATAAACACATTCAGACAGTGGTCAAACTCCCGCAGGATATAGTCTCCGTTCCGGCCTACGATCACGCAGCTCTCCTTGTTGGCAAGCTCTCTGATCGCGTCTCTCTGCGCCTGCCAGATCTCCTCCTCCAGCGGCCTGTTATAAAAGTCAAACAGGCTCTGGGCAAACCCGAAATTCTTCGGCACACGCTCGTCCCACCTGTGCACCTGCTCCGGCGTCAGATTTTTCCCGGAGACAGCAGTCTTTAGGATTATGTCCTTGTCATAATACTCGATTCCCAGGCTCTTTGCCACCCGCTTGCCGATTTCGCCGCCGCCTGCGCCGAATTCTCTTCCGATGGTGATGATCTTTCTCATACTCTTTACCTCCTTTCCGAGTTCGCGAAGCGAATCTCGTGATTGAGCGAAGCTCAATCTATGCCAGGTCAAATATACTGATCTGATTGGACTCGGGGAGATTCCCCAGAAGCCCAAGTTGACTCATTAAGTCAATTATGGACTTGGACGCCTTTGTTCTGTCCCTGAAATCGTCCTTACTCAGGAACGGGCCGTCCTTCGCAGCCTCCACGATAGCGTCCGCCGCCCGCTCACCCAGGCCGTCAATACTGACCAGGGAAGGCATCAGCTTCCCGTCCACGATCTGAAACAGTCTGGAATGTGCCGTAAAGATATCTATGGGAACAAATTCAAAACCTCTGGCGTACATCTCCTGCACGATCTTCATGTCCTTCTGGGTATCCTGCTCCTTCTTGGAAAGCTCGTCACTGCGGCGTTTATAGTCCGCCATCACGCCCTCCAGATGGGCCTGTCCCTGACACATGATCTCGTAGGAAAAAGCCGAGGCACGGATACTGAAATAAGCCGCATAGTAGGCCAGCGGATAATTGATCTTGCAGTAGGCAATGCGCCACGCCATCATGACATAGGCCGCCGCATGGGCCTTGGGGAACATGTACTTGATCTTTTTACAGGAACCGATGTACCAGTCCGGCACATCCTGTGCCTTCATGGCCTCAATCCACTCATCCTTCAAGCCCTTGCCCTTACGCACACTCTCCATGATGGTAAAGGAGAGGGAAGGCTCTACGCCCTTCTGCATCAGGTAGATCATAATGTCGTCACGACAGCAGATGGCCGTGGAGATGGTCGCCTTGCCCTCCTCGATCAGGGTCTGGGCATTGCCCAGCCACACATCCGTGCCGTGGGAAAGTCCTGAAATACGTACCAGATCCGTAAAACACTTCGGTTTGGCGTCTATGACCATCTGAATAACGAACTCCGTACCAAACTCCGGAATCCCAAGACATCCCAGCTTACACCCGCCGATCTGGTCCGGGCTGATCCCCAGCGCCTCCGTTGACTGGAAGAGGGACATCACGCCCTTATCATCAAGCGGAATCGTCACCGGATCGATACCGGTCAGATCCTGCAGCATACGAATCATGGTGGG
>CAMWMO010000460.1 GCA_947175305.1 uncultured Lachnospiraceae bacterium | reverse complement strand
GAGGAGCAGGCTATGGCGCTGGATCTGGACATGACATTTTTTCAGGATTATGACAGGGTAAAGAATCGGATCTATTATAAGCTGGTCAGTTACAGAAAGAACAGAAAATTTCTGGCGGATGCTCCCTGCATCCGATGGCATGATCTTGCCCTTGTTTTTTACTATGCATTGGAGGAAGAGGTGGCAAAGAGAGCCTACATTACGATCAACAGACAGCATATGCTGATGTGGAAGCAGAGTGCGGAATCTCTTTATCGGATCGCCGGACGGAATACCAGACGGGATATGCCGGAGCTTCTGGTTTCCATGGGCGAGCTGGTGCAGGAGATGACGGGAATGCATATGAGGGACGATAAAGAATTGCCGATGTATGTGCTTACGAATCAGGAGAAGCGTTACGGCGCCTCGGCGCTGTTGTATTCCAGACAGATCAGAGCGCTTGCCGATCAGTTTGAAAGTGACCTTCTGATCCTGCCAAGTTCTGTGCACGAGGTGCTGCTGCTTCCGGACGATCACAGGCAGAAATATGCTTTTTACAGGCAGATGGTAAAAGAGGTCAATACGACCCAGGTAGAGCCGGAAGAAGTACTTTCCTACAGTTTATACCGCTATAATCGCAAGAATTCGGAAATTGAGGAAATTATTTCTTAAGCTGAAACACTAGACAAGTGTGCCCGTATGTGGTATGATACCTAAGATGTAACAAATTTGTAACAATTTTGTTCATCCAAACGGGCACCCGTAGTCTAATGGATAAAACGTAGGCCTCCGACGCCTTTGATGCAGGTTCGAGTCCTGTCGGGTGCATAGAGCAGAGAGCATTTTCCGGACAGAAGATGATATCGTCCGGAAAATGTGATTGCTTTGGGGGAGTGGCTATTAAGATGCCAGTACCGTTCCAGGTCGATGAGGGGGGACTGTGGTTCCGGGTCGGCGGATGGAGGAAGTTTCATGGAAACATCAAATAATATGAAAGCGAAATTAGAGTCGCTGAAAAATTGGTTCATACGATATTCCAAGATCGTTCTGCCGATTATCCTGGTGCTCTGCGTGGCCCTTACGATCGTGATCGCGATTCAGGCGAATAAGCGAAAAGTGGAGCAGGAGGAGTCGGCGGTTGCCTCAGATGGGGGCAATACAGAAGATGGCGTGTTACAGGATGTGCCTCAGGTACCGATGGAGGAGGCATCGCCGGAGATCACAGAGCTGTTTAGCACATACTATACTGCGATGGTAGAGGGTGATACCGAGACCATGACGCAGATGGTGTATTATATGGATACCACGGAAATTTTAAGGGCGGCAGAGACCAGTAAGTATATTGAGTCATACCCTCCTCTGGAGATTTATACCAAGGCGGGGCCGAGAGAGGGCACTTACATTGTCTATGTTTATGCGGACCTAAAGTTTTATGAGTATGATCAGCCGGTTCCGGGCATGCGTACCTACTATGTCTGTACGGATGAAGACGGCGAACTTTACATTAACGAGGACGGTGAGGAGAGCGAGAGCGAGCTTCACTATATGCGGGAGATCCAGCTGCAGGAAGATGTGGTTGACCTCAATAATAAGGCGGCTGCGGCCTACAATGATATGATCGCTGAGGATAAGACGCTGGCAGACTTTTTGGTGAATCTGGCAGATGAGATCGAGAAAAATGTGGGCGAGACTCTGGCCCGTGCGGAGGAAAGCGAAGCGACAGAAGAAAACGAGGAGCCTGATGAAGCGGAATCGGAGGAAGCCAATGCAGCGGAAGTGGTAGTGACCAAGGTTAAGACGACGGATGTGGTCAATATTAGGACTTCTGACAGCGAGACTGCGGATAAGCTTGGCAAGGCGGCTGTGGGAGACGAGTTCAGGCTGCTTGAGACGAAGGGCAATGGTTGGAGCAAGATAGAATATGACGGCAAAGAGGCCTATATCAAGAGTGATTTTCTGGAGCCTTCCGAGACAGAGACGGCAAGCGCGGATAACGAGGAGGATACCTCTTCGCAGCAGGCGGATAATGAGCAGACGACGACCACTACCGGGACTGTGACCGTCAAGGAAACTGTCAGGATTCGTGCCGGCGCCAGCGAGACGTCCGAGAAGATATCCACAGCCTATGAGGGTGATAAGCTGGAAGTCATCATGAAACAGGCCGACGGCTGGACCAAGATCAAGTATAATGGCAAGACAGCCTATGTTAAGTCTGATTACGTAGAATAACAGCTCAGCCAGACCGAATTTGTCTGATATAGTATTTGTTTAAAACACAATAAAAGGGAAAGACTAAACAGATGAGAGTAGAACGCTCTCATCTGTTTTTTGCGTGCATAAGCAGAGTCAGAAGACGACATGACAGAGCGCATGCTTGCATGCAGAGCTGTCTATGGCGGCTTATGACGAGCAACGCGAACGAAGGATACGAAGTATCCTGAGTCTGCTTATGCATATATGAATTGATTCATAAGGGAAAGGAGTGAAATTCATGAAACATGATGACGAGATGATCTTAAAAGAGATACAGAAAAATACCCAGATGG
>CAMWMO010000459.1 GCA_947175305.1 uncultured Lachnospiraceae bacterium | reverse complement strand
TCCCAGCGCCAACCGTTCCGGCAGGCCAAGCCCCACTCTTGCCCAATATGTGGTGGAGGATCTGGATGGCAGAGTCGAGAGGATCCTGGACGGCGGCGACGTGGAGCTGGGACTGGAATCCACTATCGTAGATCTGACGGTGGAGCCGCCCGTGATCCTGCGGCCCGGTTTTGTCACTGACCAGATGCTTCGCGAGACACTGGGAAAAGTGGAGGCGGATGAGACGCTCTTTCGCGCGGACAGCGGACAAGCCCCTAAAGCGCCGGGAATGAAATACCGGCACTATGCACCGAAGGGAGAGCTTACTATCGTCAGAGGGGAAGCGGCGGCGGTGACGGACTATATCAACGGGCAGCTGGCGAAGGGGCATAAGGAAAATAAAAAGACGGGTGTTATAGCAACGGATGAGACGATAGGACTTTATAAGACGCAGGCGCCCCGCAGTGTGGGTAAACGGGATGACGAGCGCGCGGTAGCGCAGCGGCTTTACCGCATTTTGCGGGAGTTCGACGACGAGGGCGTGGAGCTGATCTACTCGGAGAGCTTTGACGGAGCCGGTATTTCGCAGGCGGTTATGAACCGGCTGCTAAAGGCGGCCGGCCACAGAATAAAGGAGGTATAAGACTATGATAGCAATCGGAAGTGACCATGGCGGATATGATTTGCGGCAGAAGGTGATGGCACATTTACAGGAACGGGGGCTGGAATACAAAGACTTTGGCTGCCAGGACAAGAGCTCCTGCGATTATCCGGTCTACGGAGCGGCGGTGGCAAAGGCGGTGGCGTCGGGTGAGTGTGACAGAGGTATCGTCATCTGCACTACGGGCATCGGTATTTCCATGACGGCGAACAAGGTGAAGGGAATACGCTGCGCGCTCTGCGGAGACCCTGTGTCTGCGAGACTTACGAGAGAGCACAACGACGCGAACGTCCTGGCTATGGGTGCGGCGATCATCGGCGAGGCGGTGGCGCTGAATATCGTGGATATTTTTCTGGATACGGAATTTTCCCATGGTGAGAGACATCAGAGGAGAGTGGATCTGATTGAGAATTGTTAGTGTAGAGATGAGACGAAGGCTGGCCCTCTGTCTGGGCCTTATTTTGCTGTGTACGGCGATGCCTTTTTCCGTGCAGGCCACGGAGGAGACCAGACAGCAGATCAGGGAGGCGGAGCAGCGGAAGGAAGAAACCGAATCCAGGCTCGACGAGACGGAGGAGAATCTGAAGGGGTTGAACGAACAGCATGACTCCTTGCAGGGACAGCTTTCCACGTTGAATACGGAGCTTACGCAGGTGAGCAATAACCTGAATGATCTGGAGGAGCAGATCGCCGAAAAGGAGAATGAGATTCAGGATCTGGAGGAAAAGATCGCTCAGGTGGAGCAGGAGCTTGCGGAGGCGATTGCGTTGAAAGAGGAGCAGTACGCTACCATGAAGCGGCAGATACAGTTTGCCTATGAGCGTAGCAGTAATCTGTATCTGGAGCTGTTCTTTTCTTCGGGGAGTCTGTCTGATTTTTTGAATAAGAATGAATATATTGAACAGCTTTCGGCTTATCAGAAAAAGGTGCTGGATGAATATAAGGCCGCTCAGGCAGCCATGGAACAGAAGCAGACGGAGCTGGAGCTTGCCAAGGAGGAGCAGGAAAAGAGCAGGGAAGATCTCTCCGATATAAAGGTGCAGGTAGTGGCGGAGCAGGGCCGTGTGTCCGGGCTCGTCAGCCAGACCTCTACCTCCCTGAAAGCTACGGCAAGCCAGATTTCTGAGGCGGAGGCCGCTGCCCTTGCCTATGAGCAGGAGCTGAAAAAGCAGGAGGAAGATCTGACGGCTCTCAGGGCGAAACTGGCGGAGGAGATCCGCATGGCGGAATTGGCGGCACAGTCCAGCTGGCGCGATATCTCCGAGGTGAGCTTTGCGGAGAGCGACCGGTATCTGCTTGCCAATCTGATCTATTGTGAGGCGGGTGCAGAACCCTATAACGGGCAGGTGGCCGTGGGATCAGTGGTCATCAACCGGGTGTTGAGTTCGGTCTACCCGGATACAGTAACAGGTGTTATTTATCAATCAGGACAGTTTTCGCCGGTGGCCAGCGGCAGACTTGCGCTTGCGCTGTCGGAGGGCAGAGCGACCGCCAGCTGTTATCAGGCGGCAGATGAAGTCATGGGAGGCACCACGAACGTGGGCAGCTGCGTCTATTTCAGGACGCCTGTAGACGGGATCAATCCGAAATACCGGATTGGGGGACACATCTTCTATTAGCGAATCGCACGGCGATGATCATGAATATATTTCAAGAGGGTGCTGCAGGTCTTCAAACCCGCCGTCGTAGATGATCTGTAACAGATGATTGAGAGTGAGAAGTGATTTTTTCAGCATTTCATCATTGAGGAGGCCGGCGTCCCTGGCGGTAGCCAGCTCGTCGATATCGACTACTTTTACGAAGCCGTCGGGGTAGATGATCACATCCGCCAGAAGGTCAGTGATAACATAGGTGTCGGTTTTTTCGTCATAGTCGTAATCCACAATATCGCAG
>CAMWMO010000458.1 GCA_947175305.1 uncultured Lachnospiraceae bacterium | reverse complement strand
TGCAGATACTTATATAGATGAAGGATTTTATGAAGGGGTGCGCGGCGATATTGCGGCGGCTCAGGCGATGTTGGAGACTGGAAATCTGACCTTCGTAGGCTCGGCGGTGACATTGGATCAGAATAATTTCTGCGGTATGGGCGTCACTTCCGGCAACAGTAAGGGCTGCTCCTTTCATACCATGCGGGAGGGAGTGCGGGCACAGATTCAGCATCTGAAAGCCTATGCCAGCAGGGAGGAGCTCAAGAACGACTGTGTTGATCCCAGATATAAGTTTGTGGAAAAGGGCTGCGCGCCCTATGTGGAATGGCTCGGACAGAAAGAAAATCCGCATGGGCAGGGCTGGGCCTCCGGGGAGGGGTATGGCGAAAAAATATGCAGGATCCTGGATAAGATGAAAAAACAGAAGCTATGATCAGGGGTACGGCGGAACGGAATATTGCGGAGAACAGAGATTAGATGGTATACTTGATGCAAGCATCTGAAACTTGATACAATGTACGCGAAAGCGAGGAACAGTTATGCAGACACAGATTCCCAGAGTAAATGAAGATCCGGAAGGCATATTGTCACAGGTAGAATGTTTTGCGCTGGATATGGACGGCACGATTTATCTTGGAGAAAAGTGGATCAACGGCGCACAGGAGTTTCTGAAAAGCATAGAGGCTTCCGGAAGAAGCTATGTTTTTCTGACCAACAATTCTTCTAAAAACGCGGCGGTCTATGTGGAAAAGCTTGCCCGGATGGGGCTTGCCGTGGGAGAGGATAAGATCGTCACCTCAGGACAGGCCACGATCTATTATCTGAAACGGCATTTTCCGGGGAAAAAGGTGTTTCTTCTGGGAAATGAACTGCTGCGGGAGGAGTTTGCGCAGGAGGGGATCTGTCTGGAGGAGGAGAGCCCGGAGGTGGTGGTGACGGCCTTTGACACTTCGCTGGATTATCAGAAAATGTGTAAGGTCTGCGATTTTGTCCGATCCGGATTACCCTATCTGGCCACCCACCCGGATTATAACTGCCCAACGGAGGATGGCTTTATTCCGGATGCGGGTGCCATCCATGCTTTTATCCACGCCTCGGCCTTCCGATATCCGGATAGGGTGATCGGCAAACCGAACGAGGATATCATAGAATATTTGACTGTTAGAGTCAACATAGAACGTGGGAAGATCGCCATGGTGGGAGACCGCTTATATACAGATATTGCCGCGGGCAGAAACAATGGCTTAAAAAGCGTGCTGGTCTTAAGCGGCGAGGCGTCCCTGGAGGATGCAGAGTCCTCTGAGGTAAAACCTCATCTGATCTTCTCCTCGGTGCAGGAGATGATTCCCTTGCTTTAATGGTTGTTCCGGCGGATAATTTTGTTGAAGAGCATTGCTATTTAATAGTAGAAACAGGAGTGAGGATGTAGTACAATAATATGATAAGTTTGTACTGCGGAAAAGAGAGTCCGGTTCGCGATCCGGCCTAAAAAGGAGTTATATAGGCATGAACATACAGGCACAGTTGTGTGGCGTTATTCTGCTTGTCACCATGTTTTTATTCTATAAAAGATACAAGTCGCTGAGGCTCAATACCCAGATTGCCTTTCAGGTGCTGCTTTTGGTGATGCTGCTTTGCGTTTTCTGCGATATGCTGTCAATCTGGGCTATTGTGAGGCTTTTGTTGGATTACAGGGGTCTGGTGTATGTCATCTGTAAAGTATATCTGGCGACACTGGTGCTGGTGGGACTTTCCGGCCTTTTGTATGAGTTTTCGGATGTGTATGAATGTCGGAAGGATTTTTTGCGTGCTACGTTTGCGGCAACCGCGGTGGCCCTGGTGGGGATCGTCATCATTGCCTGCCTGCCTTTGGGAATCTACAAGATGGGCAGGGTGGTGTACACGGCAGGTCCGAGCGTGTTGGCGACTTATGTTTTCACAGGATCTTTTGTTATCTTCAATATTATTATAACCATTGTAAAGCGCAGGGAAGGTAATTTCAGAAGGAGCCAGGTGATCCTGATCTGGATGGGCATCTGGGCATCGGCGGCTGTTGTACAGTTTTTGAATAACGAGTTACTGCTGGTGGGGTACGCAGGCGCACTGGGCGTGCTGGTGATCTTTTTCCGATTGGAAAATCCGGAGTATTTGACGGACCGTCTGACGGGGTTCTTCAATCAGGATGCACTTTTGTACTATGCCCGCAAGCTGTATAATCGGGAAACCGACTTTGCTGTTCTGGCTGTCTGGTGGACCCTGGGCGTCAACCAGCTGGAAGAGGACAGGCGGGAGCGGGAGGTGATGGCGGCTTTTGCCAGAAGACTTCCGAAGCTGAAGAACACAAAAGTGTTTAAGATGGCGGACGATGAGGTGTGGCTGATCCTGGAGGATCCGGAGCATGCGGAGGAGATCATAGAGAAGGTGAAGGCCTTCATGGAATATGGCAGACGGGAAGTGGGCGGCAACGCTCAGATGGCTTTCAACTATATGCCCCATGCCGGACTGGTGGGCGACTATCAGGAGATGGTGCATCTGCTGCAATATGCGAGATGGAAGAG
>CAMWMO010000457.1 GCA_947175305.1 uncultured Lachnospiraceae bacterium | reverse complement strand
ATTTTGATCAGTGCATCGTGTTCGTGCGTGTTCACCGCGGTATTAATCCTCATCTATATCCGACTTGGTGCAAACGCAGTCCAAACAGTGCCTATTGCAATTATATTTTTTGCAGGAACTGCAATCCTTGGTTTTGCTGTATTAAGGATATTGGTATATTGCAATCAAAAAAGAAGGGAAAAATTGAAGTAAACCTCCGGAGACGTTGGGCAAATCCTACGAATGCACCAGCTTCCGCACCGATTTGTCCAATGTCTCCTAAATTAATCGATACATTGATCAGTCTGCACTCTCCTCCTCCCATAAGGCAATTCGATGCTTCGCATCTTCATACTCTTCCACAGATATTTCAAGCCCCTCGCAGGCTTCCTGTATATTCATATGGTAATTTTGCATATTTAATTCTACACTTCTTACCAATGTTTTGAGTATTCCTTGCTCTATGCCCAGTTCTTTACCATGCTCCACGCCAATCTCAAAAATGTTCATCTCCACAGCCTCCCATTCTTCCGATTGCTTTACTTCTCTAACAATCTTGTCCAAATCCAGAATCCGATCATCTTTCTCCGTAACATCTTCATTATCTAAAGTGGTATATTTCATATACTGCAGCAAACTGACCAGCTCCGGTCGTCCGTTTTTACTCGTCATATTCAAAAAAATTTTACACGTACCGTCCTCTAATCCCAGATCGGAAATTTCCTCACACCGCTCGCTGAATGTATACATCGCCAGATCTCTGCCGAATATATCCTCCTGCGTAATAAAAATGATCGCAGTCGACGGTAAATTTTTATACCTGGTTTGCTTTCCTGATTTTAAAACCGGTGTATCAAGCATACTCTGATAAAATCTGGAGCGTTTACGAACATCGTCTCCGTCCGTATCATTCTGCATCTCCATGTCAAACTGCCTGTCCCATACATCCAAAGCCCACGCATCCAAACGAATCGCACGTTTACCCGATTTATTCAAGATTACCTGCTCAACCTTAACTTCTTTCAGCCTTAAATCCGGCTCGTTCAATATAATGCTCAACACATCCTCATATGCTTCCTTCACTTTCATAACCGATAAGAACAGCGCAAAATCACTTAAATTGATCTGATACTCCTCGGGAAGTATTTCTTTCGACTTTTCTCTTGTGTTCTGCTGCATATAATTTCCTCTCTTTCTTCGTAAGGCAGAGAGGATCATACTGTGATATCTTCCTCCCCGCAATTATTTAGTTGTAAGCAAGGAGTTTCCGCAGAGAGTCCTCTGCACGGATACGGATTTTAGATGAAATCCGTTAAGATATCATAAGAATCTTAGACTTGTTCTTTGCTTGAAACTATTTTAGCACAATCTTTTTTTCATTACAAGATTAACTTTCAAACGTTTAAAAATAAGTTATAAAATATGGTTCTCAACACACTCTTGACATTAGTACTATATAGTACTATTCTATATGGTAAGAGGTGGCATATGATTGACAAAACAGACGGCGGCATTCTAATCACCAAGATCAAACAGCTTCAGGGAAGGATATTTGAAAAGCTGCTGGACGAGCATGGCATCAGCGAATTTAATGGCGCACAGGGACGTATCCTGTTTGTTCTGTGGGAAAAAGATGACATTCCGATCAGTGAACTTGCCCGGAAAACAGGACTTGCCAAAACAACCTTGACAAGTATGCTGGACCGCATGGAGCAGCGGGGATTACTTGAACGCTCCTACTCCCCTGCCGACCGCAGAACCGTAAAAATACGGCTGACGGAAACGGCGCTCGGGTTTCGGGAACAGTACAATCAGGTTTCCGACGAAATGAATCAGATTTTCTATAGGGGATTCAGCGATGAGGAAATACTCTCTTTGGAAACGGGTCTTAGGAAAGTGCTTGCAAATCTTACAGAAAAGGAGAATCACACAAATGGAAATTAGTCTGCTAAAAAAAGGAATTCGTGCGCTCCGCGAAAACGCGCAGGTTGCCTATGTCGGTTCGGTAAGCGGGGAAGGCTTTCCTCAGATCAAAGGAATGCTCGTGCTGGAACACGACAGTATGAAAACACACTACTTCTCCACCAATACCAGTTCCAAAAGGGTCTCGCAGTTTCTGCAAAATCCCAAGGCGTCCGTATACTATGTGGACGATACCAAGGATCAGTATAAGGGCGCGCTGTTTACCGGGACCATGGAGGTCTGTACCGACCACGAAACAAAAGCGTTTCTCTGGCGGGAGGGCTTTGAAATGTATTATCCGAAAGGCGTAGACGATGAGGATTACTGCGTATACAAGTTTACCGCCGAGACCGTCAACTATTATTATGGACTGAGCAATGTGACGCTTTCTGCAGACGAATTGTAATACACAATCTTCCCCCCACAAATCGTATAACTGATCACCCCCGGCATCCTCTCCCCGACAAACGGGGAGTTTGCCGCCTTCGAGACAAATTTCCCCACTGTCCAGTCCCTTTTGGGATCAAAAACCACCAGATCCGCCGGGCTGCCCTCAGCCAGATACCCGGCATCCAGATGATACAGCTTCGCCGGAGCAAGACTCATTTTT
>CAMWMO010000456.1 GCA_947175305.1 uncultured Lachnospiraceae bacterium | reverse complement strand
TGCCGCATACCCAAACCCGGCCCCCATCCATCTTACCCACCTTTTTTCCCGCACCGTGGGGATAAGGTTTTTCAAATCGGTTTTGACCTTTCCCCCCCCCCCTGCCTTCTGTCAATACTTTTGGCTACTATTTTTCGTTAACAATTACATTTTCTGCTATTTTATACGAATTCATTTATGCATTTTTGTCTGTTTTTCACATTTCCATTTCATGTAACGTTTCATTTTTGTCGCCATTCCCCCTTTACAAAAAGGGGTATTACAATTATAATAACGATAGATGTCACAACCGTTTTGGGTTGTGTTTCATGAAATTTCACGAACAGCAATGGAGATACTCTATGAAAAAGGAAAACTCTGCTCCGACTATGAAAGATGTGGCGAAAGAAGCAGGCGTTGCTCTCGGTACGGTGTCCAAAGTGGTGAACGGCCTGCCTGTAGGCGATTCTTACCGGATCCGGGTGGAGAAAGCCATTCAGAAGCTGAACTATCAGGTCAACAGCTACGCCCAGGGCTTAAAGGCAAACAGGACCTATACCGTTGCGCTTTTGATCCCCAACACCGTGGATCCTTTTTATGCGGCTCTCACCTACCATATCAATATGGCGCTTTTAAAGAGAAAATACCGCATGCTACTGTGCGCTACCGATTTTGATCCGAAACAGGAACAGGAGTATATCTCGATGGCGCAGCAGAACAAGGTGGACGGCATCATCGGTCTGACCTATAATCCCGCCC
The DNA here is from genome assembly GCA_947175305.1 of uncultured Lachnospiraceae bacterium. GTDB lineage: Bacteria > Bacillota > Clostridia > Lachnospirales > Lachnospiraceae > UBA3282. Next base: position 1,818 of record CAMWMO010000456.1, on the reverse strand, counting down.
TTATCGTGGCGGAAAATACACCTTTTATCGCCATCGACCGCTCTATGGGACCGGGCATCCCCTGTGTCGCCTGCGACAACTTTGCCGGCGGGCAGCTTGCCGCCGAAAAACTGGCTGATCTGGGCTGTAAGAACGTGGCCTTTCTGCGAACCGGCTCCGCTCTGATCAACGAGCCGAATAAGCGCAAAGCAGGTTTTGAGACCGGCTGCCTCTCCCGCGGCCTTTCCTACGAGATGAAAATACTGGACGATGTGGATTCCTACGAGGAATTTGAGATGTTTCTATCTGAACATATGGAAAACGGCAAATTAGCCTTTGACGGTATCTTCTGCGTAACAGACCGGCTGGCCTGCCTGGTGTTAAAGATGCTTCACAAGCTGGGCCAGCGTGTCCCGGAGGATGTTCAGCTCATCGGTTTTGACGGCATACGCGCCTTTGGCACATTGGACTATCACTGCTCCACCATCGTGCAGCCGGTTCCGGAGATCGCAGAAATGTGCGTGGAACTGCTTCTTCGGGAAAATATGCTTATGAAACCGCCTCTGGTCTGTCTGCCCGTCACCTACGCCTACGGCGGCACCACTCTGGAAACACAGTGATTTGGGCAACGGGAGGAAAAGGATATGCGCATCGGAAATCTTGACGAACAGAATCACGCGGACGGGCTGGCAGAACTGATTGAGACAAGCGGCCCCGACCAAATGACAAAATCGCAGAAGCGGAAAAACTGGTGGCACTATTATAAGTGGTATGTGATCGGCGGTGTCATACTCTTCGCCGCCCTTATCCATATCATAGGAAACGCAATGGGACTTTTTACCAAATCGCCCGATCTGCAGATCGCCTACGTGGGCATCGATTCTCTTCCCGAGGATACCGTGACCGCATTGGAACAGACCTTCGCCGCGCTGATCGAGGATTTTAACCGGGACGGTGAGGTGATCGTGCAAGTCAATCAGTACACGGGCGATCCGAACGCTGCGGATGCCGAGACAGCCTATTACCAGTATGCCTCCGAAATCACTCTGATGGGCGATATCTCTTCCTGCGAGAGCTATCTTTTTCTGCTGGAGGATCCTCAAGGCTTTCAGCGGGAATATCAGATTCTGGCAGAACCGGACGGAAGCTGCCCCGGCGATGCGGACTACAGTGTGGACGGCAAGGTAATACGCTGGACAGACTGCCCTCTCCTTTCGTCTGCTGATTTGGGTTCCTATACCTTATTGGCGGCAGGACAGGAAATAACCGGCAGCAATCAGGAGCTTCTGTCCGGCCTCTTTCTTGGGCGTCGCTGTTTCTACAATGACAAGACGACAGACAACAGAGAAGCCTGCGATTCTTTATGGCAGCTTCTTCTTGGCAGTTTGGAAAATTAACAACCAGCAGATTGGAGAAGGAGAGATTATGAAATCGAAAAAACTTTTTCTTATTTTGGGATTTGCATTGACACTGGCGCTGACCGGGTGCGCCGCTTCGCCTTCCGGCCTTGAAGAAAGCGCCGTGACAGTCGAGGATTCCGAATATGTCACCATCGGCAGTCATCTGACCGTGCACAAAACAGACAGCCGCCTGACCTTGGTGGACCGCAAAGACGCCTTAGCCTCAGACGGCCTGTATTACGCCTCATGGACAGCGGGAAGCCCCGAAGAATATATAAACAGTGAGGGGGACACCGTGAATCTCTATGATGCGCAACTCTATCTGCTCTTGGCAGAATGCAAAACTGCCGAAGCGGCAGAGGATAATAAGAATAGCTGGCTTGAGGCCGGACAGTCGAACTATGAGCTGACCGACGAGGAAACGATCACCTGTAACGGA
>CAMWMO010000455.1 GCA_947175305.1 uncultured Lachnospiraceae bacterium | reverse complement strand
CATTAAGATTGCTGCGGCTGACTGCCTGTCTCGATTCGGTCGATAATGTCATGCACCACGTCATCAGATGCCTCTGTGAGACTCACTATCTGATCAAACGGAAAACCAGCATTTACCAGATTCCGTACGAATTTCTCGGTCGTTTCAAGCTGTCCGTCTTGTTTTTCTCTGTCGACGAGTTGTGCCAATACGTCAGTCATGCGTGTCTGTCCTTCCTCAGTTTCCTTAATAACCTGAAAGTCGAGTTAGGTATACCTAAAACAAATCGCTGTCGATCAGCCATGGACGCCCAGCATACTCAGAAATAACCTGTCGCGTTTTGTCGTTTCTGTAGACCATCGTTTTCGGCCTCTTATTGTCGATATTGTTACAGTGTCGACTGTGTCAAACCAGCGTAGTATGATTTGAAGCGGGTTGTTGCTGAGCCAGGAGAGCAGCTTTTTCTCAAGCTGTTTGTCCTGCTCGGTTACCTCACGATCCGGATCCGGAGTCATGAGCTCATCCATCACTGCACGGATTCTGGCCGCCAGGTATTCGTAATAACACAGTGCAACAAACTGTACGAACATTCGTCCAAACAACCGTTCAGGAGTCCACACACGGGGCCGGTTTCCATCGACCTGTTGCTTAAAGACCTCGAAGAACAGCTCGATCGTATTGCGTCTGCGGTAAGTATGCAGTGCCTCAAACGGCTCCATCTTGTAGTTTGAGATAAAAGCGACGTAACCGTTATAACGGCGGGCGTCTGCGCAAGCTTCGTGGTTGTAGTCGATGTTTAGCCCGCCGCGTGTTTTTCTTATCGTCAGGTACTTCTGGGCGCGTTTCTTCATGGCATCGCTCATCTCATCAATCGGCGTGCCGTTAAGCAGCATTGAGCGTATCTCAAGCAGGCCCGCATTGAAAGCACTGTCCTGCTCCAGTTTGCGCTCATCGCTGTAGAAAATGTGAACGTAAACACGGCGGCGTATCGCTTCGGGATGTCCCTTCTTCAGATCCTTTGCGGAGCTCGCATAACGCCTCGGGCGCATGAAATCATGCATCATCCCTATCGTAACTCCGTGCATCTGCGGATCCGATGGGTCTGTGCTGTTCATGCTTTTCAGACCGTCGGCAGCACTGTCTATGGCGTCGCGAATCCATTTGAGACTCGTCTTAACCGGCATGAGAAAGCGAAAGCCGGACAGGTACATCTCGGCAATATTTTCCTGACTGTAGTAGCCGTTATCGGCGATGATCGTGGCGCCGCCCAGTTCAAGAGCAGACAGCTGCTTAAGTGCAGTACGGATCGTAACGACATCCGTGATATTCCCTGGCAGTTTTGTGTAGGCGATCGGCTGTCTTGTCTCAACAGCATACAGCACCAGCAGCTTAATAACCCTGAGATCTGTACCACCTTTGGCGTTCCACCGGGCATCGGGCTGATCAAAAGAGTAAGTGCCTATGGCAGTGCTGTCGTAAGCAAGTGCCGCCCTGGTCTCAAGCTTTCTGCAGCGTCCGCGAAAGAAATTCTGTCTGAGACTCTCGTCGCGGCCTATCTCATCGAACAGCTGGTGATATATATCTTCGGACAGTCCTTCGTGATAAGGCAGAGGGTGAGACAACTGAAAGATTGCTATGCTGGGCAGAGTGGGATGATCCTCAGCAACCAGATAGCGCGCAAGGGAGATAATCTTCTCTGCCGTGCCCCGGTCTGTGCTGCGGTACAGCAGGGCATCAATGCCTGATGCCTCTCCAACGTATCTCAGGATGTCCATCATCCCAGTGTGCTGCCGCTCTGCGCTGATCTCCTCAGGATCAGCCTCCTCCTGTCCGGATGACGCTCGCCTTGGACGGGTCCGAATTACCTCCGTGCTTCCTTTCGGGATCTTTCCGACAACCCTGCTTCCAAGGACCACGTTCTTCCTGGCATTCTGATCATAAACGATTTTTCGCTCGATCACGTATACGTCGCCGTTGGGTCTCTTTTGCCGGACAGTATACGTTTTTTCCTCGCCGGATGGTTTTGCGGGCATATTAACGCGATCTCTCCTTTTAGGTATACCTATGGGAGGAGTATACCTAAGGAAAAATGGCTGTGTAAAGCCCTTTATCGCTTGTTCTGTTGTTTCGCATACGTTTTAGGTATACTTAACTCGACTTTCAGGGTGTTACGCCTAGTACGCAGGACTTCCTCTGCAGACATGCCCTCATAGCTCAATATCACATACTGATCTCTTCCGTTGTCCTGCCATTCCACTCTGTGCGTTACAGTAATGAAGTTTGGATGCACTACAAACACCTTTACACTGCACATCTGTTTCAGGCTGCTTACATCATCACATATTCAGCGCTTACGTAATTCATACCTGCCGTGATGTGCATTAAGCGATGCCGCAGCTTCGAACTGCCAGACGACACCCGTCCTCTATGCATGGAGCAAAGAACTCCCGGTACGGGGCCTTACAGTTATTTTGACCGTAATTATATTGCCGCCTTCCCTTTCAATTGTGGATGGTATCGCTATCGTATGCTGTGTCCCCATTCCATCAATCGTTACGACCGTATCATCTGTGTCCAGAAT
>CAMWMO010000454.1 GCA_947175305.1 uncultured Lachnospiraceae bacterium | reverse complement strand
GCACAGATTTCCACACCTCAGACCGGATTATATCACTTCAATATACGCCGCAGTGTGGATGGGGAGATGCGTAGCTTCTTGACAACGGCAGCCGCGGTACAGTTTTCGGATGAGTATAAATTCGATGTAAGTACGGATTCCTATTTGAAGTTTGTGGAGCAATACGGACGGATCATTACAGAGCAGGACACTGTCTTTAACCGGATCTCTACGGGAGCAAGAGAGAGCTACGACCTGACAAACTGGCTGCTTTTCCTTGCCATCTGCCTGTTTGTCGCAGATGTGGCAATGCGGCGGTTCCAGTTTATGCCGAAAATTGCGCAGGAAGGGCTTCGTGGAGGGAACGCAAAGCCTGAAAAAGCTTCTTCTGATGATTCGCAGAAAAAGAGAGAAGAAGGCAAGAAATCCCAAAAGAGGCGGCAGACGGAACAGACATTGGATACTTCGCAGCTGCTCCGGAAAAAGGATGACAGATCTATATAGATCTTAAATACAAAGGAGCAGGAGAGAAGATTAGAATAATAAGATGTTGTTTTTTGTTTAACAGATTGCTATACTTACTTTAATTTAAGTAAAAAAGCAGGTGAGGATCATCTATGAAAAAGAAAAAACCCATTCAGGAGATCATTTATGCTGTTTTCCTTTTTGTGGCCATTATTTTTTTGTTTTTCTGGTTCAGGGAACAGAACAGCATCCGGACAGTGAAGCAGAACAGAGATTATGCGGCGGATTCTGCGCAGATGAAAGCGGAACAGATCGATGATGAAATGAATAATGCTCTGGGCCAGATCAGAACCTATGCTTATTTTATAGGGGAAGGACTGGATACGCCTGAGGTCACGGCACAGATGCTTAGCACAATGGAAACAAATTCCATATTTGACGCCTTTATGTTTACAGATCCCGACGGTGTGGACCATACCTCCGACGGGCGGACTGCCGACGCGACGGATCGGCAGTTTTATAAAGACGGCATTGCCGGAAACAGCGGCAGTGAAGTGGTGTTTGATTCCCCGTTTTTTGATGAGACAATGCTGGGGGTTTATGCGCCCGTCTATGTGGATGGAGAAATCATCGGCGTGTTGCGGGGCGCATTTTTGGCTGAGGAATATTTGAGAAGTATGCTGGGCACTACATATTTCGGGGAGGCGGCTAAAGTATATTTGTGTGAGCCGAACGGCCAGGTGATCGCAAGTTCTGACGGTATGTCCTATGAGGGACGCCTTCTGGATGCGCTGACGGAAGCAGGAGTGATCTGTCAACATGATGCCGCTTCGGTTCAGCAGGTATTTGAAAACGGCGGAGCAGGCGCTTTTACATGCGAAAAGTCCGGTAGGACAGACAATATCTGTGTTACCTACCTGCCCCAAAATCAATATGTGCTGGTGCAGACATTTCCGGTAAATGTGACACAGCGTATGATCAGGGAAGTAAATTTAGTCGGCATTCAACTGGAAAGCATGTTGATCGCACTGTTTGTTTTCTACATTATCATTATCATGATCCGTGCCGGGCGGAGGCGGAAAGAGCTGGAGAAGGAAAATCGGGAGATGGGATATATTATAAGCGGTGTCAACACGCTGTTTTCCCGGTTTGCGATGGTGGATCTCGAAGCGGATACCTATCAGTATCTGGCAGGCACAAAGCCTGAGGAAGGCGGAATCGAAGAACGCGGAGAGTATCAGAAGCTTGTGGATTATCTTTCTTCTGCCGTAGAGGAAAGTACCTATCGGGGAATCGTTGATTTTATGAATAAGGATTCCATTATCGCAGCTATGCAGAGGCAAAACGACCTGCGCTACGAAAGATGTGTGACAAAGGACGGCCATACGGAATGGGAACACATGAATGTGATCTGTCTGGAGAGAAAAGATAACATGGCCTCCAAGGTTTTGTTTATCCGCCAGAATGTAACGGAGTTAAAGGAAAAAGAACTGCGTATTCAGGCGGAAAGGGCGGTCGCAAACCGCAAGGAAAGACAGTACCAGATCGCGCTCATGTCCAATTCCTTATACAGCTTTGAGATAAACCTGACGCAGGATGTGATTGAGCAGGATATTATCAGGAGGATAGACGGACAGAACATATCGCTCCTTGCGCAGGCAGGGTTGGCAGCGTCGTGCAGGGCTTCGGAATATTTTGAAAAGCGCAAGGATTTTGTTCTGGCGGAATCCTTAGAAGAGTATTGTGCTACTGTAAACAGGGAGAACCTGATCCGATGCTATGATCGTGGCAGCAGAGAAGTGATAGCGGAGTATTGGGAGGGGGATTCCGAAGAGAATCAGATGTGCGTGCGTCAGTCCTTTGTCATGACCAGAGACGACGATACGGGCGATATTATGGTCATGGTGATTACAAAGGATATCACGGAACAGGTCAGGAAACAGAGAGAACAGACCCAGGCTCTGCAGGATGCGCTGCTGCAGGCCCAGCATGCAAACAGAGCGAAAACCACATTTTTGTCCAATATGTCGCATGACATCCGGACCCCGATGAACGCTATCATAGGATTTTCGACCATTGCGGTCAGTCATATTGATAATAAAGATCAGGTTCTGGAT
>CAMWMO010000453.1 GCA_947175305.1 uncultured Lachnospiraceae bacterium | reverse complement strand
ACACATCCGTAAACCGACCCGCCCGGCCTACAACAAACAATTGATGAATCTCATCGCTGGCGGCATAGACCGTCGCCGCTCCAAAGGCGGTTCCCCATCTTCTCAAAAAACTCATCGGCCACTGACCGATCCATATGTAGAGAAGTACCGAAAGAACCCCGTATTCCACCATGTGAGCCACTTTCCGCACAAAGCCTTCAATGGCGGTGGCGACTTCCTTCACCCGCGCATCGTCCATGTCCAGATGAAAGAAAAAGCTCGTGGAGCTGACCACACGATAGGTAAAGCTCTCACTCACTGCACCGGACTCTTCCTTTCCCTGGGCGGAAAGGGCAAAAATCACGCACATCCATACGATCGCCAGTGCGCCCGCCAGATTCCTCAGCAGAACCATTTTGAAACTTTGTTGTGTCTTTGTCTTTCCCATAACACTCTCCATTTATAAGGCGCCTATTCTTTTCTCGCCGTCACAGACACCCATTCACCCTGTCTGGTCACTTCCAGGACAGAAAGACCCGCCGCCTCCACCGCCTGCCGCACAGTCTCCTCTTTCCCCTCAATAATGACCGATGTGATATAGACGAAGCAGGATTTAAAGTGCTTAGTGATCACCGGCGTGAGGGGCACCAACACATCCGCCAGAATATTCGCCGTCACGATATCGTAGCGCTCATAACCAACCTTGTCCTGTATCTCCTTCTCCGTGATGATATTGCCGATCAACAGATCGAAGGCCTCCCCTGGAATCCCGTTGGCATCCTTATTCTGCGCCACGGCCTCCACCGCACAGGGATCCAAATCCGTGCCCAGAGCATATTTCGCGCCGTACATGAGAGCCAGGATCGCGAGAATACCGCTGCCCGTCCCCACATCCAAAAGCACCGTCTCCGGGGTCAAGTGTTTTTTGATCTGCCGGATACACAGCTGGGTCGTCTCATGCATGCCCGTACCGAAAGCCGTCCCCGGGTCAATGTGCAGGATCTTTTTATCTCTGTCCGCCTCCTGCACTTCCTCCCAGGAGGGAATCACCAGAAGATCGTCTATGTAAAATTGATGAAAATACTGTTTCCAGTTATTGATCCAGTCGATGTCCTCGGTCTCAGACACTGTGACAGTTCCTTCGCCGATCTCCATAAAAGAGCGGACCTCCGCAAGCGCCTCATCGATCCGGGCAAGCACATCCGCCTTGTCTGCGGGCGCTCCTTCCAGCAGGAGAGTGCCGTCGTCCTGCTCCTCCACAAAAAAACTTAAGTAGGCGTCACCGTCATCCTCCTCGCTCTCGGGCAGGATATCCACAAACATCTGCTCCTTTTCCAGCGCTGTGAGGGGCACCTTATCCTCGATCTGCGCTCCCTCCAGCCCTCTGTCGTAAAGCTCGCTGATGATAATATCCTCCGCGTCCACGACGGTCTTTATCCTGAATTTCATCCATTTCATGGAATCATTACTTCCTTTCACTGAGCTCTAAAAGTTTCTGCTTGAGCTCATTCTCCATTACCTTCATCTCTTCCTCCGCGACTCTTCTCTTCTCTCTGCCGTCAGCCTGAATCTTCATCACCTCATCCAATGTAGAGATCAGATTCGCGTTGGTAGTTTTCAGCGTCTCCATATCAATGATGCCGCGCTCTGATTCCTTCGCGCTCTCGATAGCGGAAACCTTTAACACCTCGGCATTCTTCTTCAGAAGCTCATTGGTCATATCGGACACTTCCCGCTGTGCCCTCGCCGCCTGCTCTGCGTGAGTAACTCCCAGCGCAAGCACCATCTGGCTCTTCCACAGCGGAATGGTGTTCACGATCGTGGACTGTATCTTTTCCACCATCATGGTATCACTGCTCTGCACCAATCTGATCTGCGGCGCCGTCTGGATCGACACCATTCTGGTCAGCTCCAGATCATGCAGCTTCTTTTCAAACCGATCGCAGAGCGCCTCCAGATCCCTGGCTGCCTGTGCATCCTCCGGCAGTCCGCTGGCCTTCGCCTTCTCCAAAAGCTGCGGCAGCTCCGTCTCTCTCGTCTCGACAAGCTTTTTCTTGCCCGCCAGTATGTACATGGAAAGCTCCTTAAAATAGGTCAGATTCAATTCGTACATCTTATCTAAAATAGAGATATCCTTCAAAAGCTGTACCTGATTATCTTCCAGAGCCTCACAGATCTTATTCACATTTGTCTCCGCTTTGGAGTATTTCGCCTTCATGGCTTCCAGCTTGTTAGCAGGCTTCTTAAAGAGCCCCTTTAAACCCTTCTCCTCTTCGTCAAAGCCCTTTAACTGCATCACCACATCGGAGAGCATATTGCCCACCTCGCCCAAATCCTTGGTCTTTACGTTCTCCAGGGCATTGCCGGAAAAATCAGCCATCTTCTTCTGGGTTCCCACACCATACTGAAGGATCGCCGTGGAGTTGTGCAGATCGATCTGCTTCGCAAACTCGTCTACCTGACGTCTCTCCTCATCGCTCAAGATCGAATCATCCAGACCCTCTTTTATTTCCTGCGCTTGAGGAATCTCCGACGGCGGCTGGTTGTCGTTCACCACATTTTACACCTCGCCAAATACCAGCG
>CAMWMO010000452.1 GCA_947175305.1 uncultured Lachnospiraceae bacterium | reverse complement strand
CTATAAGAAAAATAAACTGGTGAAGGCTCAGACGAAGCTTTCCTGGAAACAGGATGCGTGGAAGGCTTTGAATACGAAGATATACAGTTTCTATCAGAAGCTGGATGATCTGCGTCTGCAGTCTTCTTATATGAAGAAGAAGACCGTGGTGTCCAACTCCAACGCTATTCAAGTGACGGGTGGCAAGGTGGACGGTTCTCACTCTGTGAAGGTGGAACAGCTCTCCAAGAGAGCCAGCCTGACCAGCGGCAATCTGTCAAAGAATGGCGTGAACTATACCGGGAACGCTACATTGGGTCAGCTTAACTCTGATTTTCAAGGGGGTAGCATTCGCATCAGCGATAAGAATGGGGATTATGTGGATATTGATGTCACCAAGGACATGAAGATCAATGACTTCGTGAAAGCGATCGAAGCCAACACATCCTTGACGGCCAGCTACGATCAGGATAACCAGCGTATCTACATCGGTTCCTGGACCTCGGGTGAGCAGGGTAATTTCTATCTGTCCGGAAACGATGCAGGCGGTATGGAAGCCTTAAAGACATTAAAGCTTCTGTCTGCGGCAGACATGACAGAGTTGACGAAGCCCGGTGGAGAGTATGATACTTGGGCGAGTTATCATACAGATGCGGCTGGAACCCATTCGGCAGCTTATGATGAGCTTATTAAGGCGGAGACTCTTTCCCGTCTGCAGGCGATGAAGGCTCAGAACGATAAGCTGGAGAAAGAGAACAGCGATTACAAGGCGGCTAATCAAAAAAATCTGGATATGCTCACAACTATCAAGGATAATGTGGACGGCAAGTACGACGCTTACAAGGAGTATGTGAACGGCTATAACAGGACATGGAGTCTGGATGATGAGGCCAGTATCAGAGCAGAGGGTAAGCTGCTGTATGAGAAGATATATGGTACAGAGATGACCCGGAATGTGCAGGCCAAGAATGAAGACGGCAGCCTGAAGTTTGAGGACGATGGTGTTACGCCCGTATATGTGCAGGCCAAGAATGCGGATGGCAGCCTGAAATATGAGGCGGACGGCACTACACCTGTATATGAGACAGAAACCGTGCGTGTCGGTGGCATGGCAGGAGAGGGCGGCATATTAGAAACCCGCCAGAAGAAGCTCAGTGATGAGAAGGAGGCTTTGGCGCAGGCTCGCAAGGATTTGGAGGCGGATCCTACGAATACTACCTTACAGCAGCAGGTGTCAGATGCAGAGGCGAGAGTCACGGCGGCTTCCAAAGATGTCAGCGATATGCAGTCTGAGATTGCAAAGGCCAAGGAAGTTTACAGCTTCTACAATGCTTTCAATTATAATGCTGATAAGATAGCAGAAAACGAGAAGACAATCAATGATAACAATGCTCGCTTCACCTATAGCAAGGACGCTGACGGCAAAGAGACCTACATGGAAAAGGATGCGGGCGGCAATGAAGTGGCGATCGGCGCAGGCATCACGGCTGATGAGGTTACAGCCCAGTTTGACAAGAAGGTAAAAGAAGCGCAGAAGGTGATGGCGGATAAGGATCAGGCGATTAAGGATGCCGGGGGTCTGGGCACCAAGGTGGCGGGACAGGACGCAAAGATCGAGGTAGACGGCGTTACCTACACTTCCTACAATGACACGTTGACCGTGAACGGTATGACTATCACTGCTATGGAGGAGACTGAGAAGAGCGTTACCGTATCCACAAAGAACGATACGGAAGGTGTCTACAATATGATCAAGGACTTCATCAAGGCTTACAGCGAGCTGATCAACGAGATGGACTCTCTCTACAATGCGGAGTCCTCGTCTGGGTATGAGCCGTTGTTGTCCGAGGAGAAGGAAGCATTATCAGACAGCGAGATCGAGGAGTGGGAGAAGAAGATCAAGGATTCCCTGCTTCGCAGAGATGCTACTCTGAGCAGTATATCTTCCGCTCTGAAGATGGATATGATGAAGGGCTTCAAGATTGGCGGTCAGACCATTTATCTCTCAGATTTTGGTATTGCAACGCTGGGGTATTTTAACTCCGCGGACAATGAGAAAAACGCTTACCACATCGACGGTGATCCGGATGATCCGAAGACGAAGAATAACGATGATCTGCTGTCTACGTTGATTGAAAAAAATCCTGACGCAGTGATGGAATTCTTCACGGGTCTGACCAACACGCTGCACGATACGCTGGCTGATAAGATGTCCGCTACAAAGATGAGCAGCGCCATGACTGTTTACAACGATAAGAAGATGAAGGAAGATTATGACGATTATACGGATAAGATTAAGAAGCAAGAAGAGAAGCTGAACGCTTATATTGACAAGTGGTATGCGAAGTTCTCGGCCATGGAGACGGCGCTGGCGAAGCTGGAATCCAAGAACAGTTCGCTTTCGAGTCTGTTTGGCGGCTGATTTGCGTGAGAATCTCATGCCCCGCTGCTTGCGGCGGGGTATGAATTTTTAACATGGCAGGTTGGATCAAGGAGGAGAATGGCTATGCCGGCACGTAATCCCTTCGCGGAATACACAACGAATAAAATTTTGACAGCTTCCCCGGCGGAAGTGACGCTGATGCTCTATGAGGGTG
>CAMWMO010000451.1 GCA_947175305.1 uncultured Lachnospiraceae bacterium | reverse complement strand
CGTGGACAATACTTTCCTGTCTCCTTATTTTCAAAATCCGTTGGAGTTGGGAGCGGATATCGTGGTGCACAGCGGAACCAAGTATCTGGGAGGTCACAATGATACGCTGGCAGGCTTCCTTGTGACAAACAGGGAAGATATCAGCGAGAAGTTTCGGTTTCTGATCAAGACGACAGGGGCGGGGCTGGCACCCTTTGACAGCTGGTTGATTTTGCGGGGTATTAAGACGCTGGGGATCCGTATGGACAGAGCGCAGGAAAATGCTTTTCTGATCGCCAACTGGCTGAAAGGACAGGAGGCAGTCACGCAGGTGCTCTATCCGGGGCTTCCGGAGCATCCCGGCTATGAGATCATGAAGCGGCAGGCAAGAGGTTTTGGGGGAATGCTGACCTTTCAGGTGAGAGACAAGGATTTTGCCCTGTCCATTCTGGGGAAGGTGCGTCTGATCCGTTATGCGGAGAGTCTGGGCGGTGTGGAGACGCTGATCACCTATCCCTATACACAGACCCATGCGGATGTGCCGGAGGAGATCCGGGTGAAAAACGGTATCACCCAGCAGACATTGCGGCTTTCCGTGGGAATCGAGGACGGAGCGGATCTTTTGGCGGAGCTTTCCGACGTGTTTCATAAAAGTTAAGGCATCCCTATCCCCCTGAGGTCACGGAAATCAATTTACGGCCTTTGCCGTATTCTTCTGACAGTTGAGCACATCGGCAACTATGATGCACCCGCTGATATCCAGTTCTTCCAAAAGTTCCTGTACAGCGGGGATCTCATTGCTTCTGCCACACAGCAGAAATAGCCATTGTATTCTTTTGATGTTTCTACTTCTGTAAAATATTCCGTTATTGTATTATTCATCATGTTTACATAATATCATACTTCCTCTTTTTTGGAAATTGATTTCCGTGCCAGATAAGAATGAAATATTTCATAATAATTGATAGCCTCGCATAATTTTTCTTCCGTAAGCGGGATCTCGCCTCTGATCTCTTTAATCTCCACATCACCCCTCGGATTCCAGACATAGACAACACCCATCGTTGTATCCGTCACAATCGCATATTCATAGTCATCCGGTTCACTGCAATGCTTAATTCCGTCAGTCAGGTAATAGCACAATGTCAGATCAAAACTCCGTTGTCCGTCTGTCATAGCATATCTTAGTTTGAAATTCCGCCCGTCGCAGAAATTATTACCATATCGTTCAAAACATTCCTCCAATCTCTGCCGGCACTGGTCATCCGTTGAATGAAAATGATAATCCTTTACGAGCAGCTCGTTACACGTCTCCCACTCCGTACGTTTTCTCAACATAAGTTCTCGCTGCCGCGCAATATTAAGACATTGTTCATCAAATATGTGAGAGTAGGCCGCTTTGTGCTTTATGCCTTCCCCTTCATAAAAACGGATAATCTCTTCAAGTTTCGCCTCCGACAATCTGTTTTCACCCAATATTTCCTGAATCTCATAGAGTTCCAAATAATATAGGCTGTGCCGTTCATGGTTGATCTCAATTGGTTTATAGGACGGTATCATCACACAGCGTACCAAGGAAACGGCATCACCACAAACAAGCGCATACTCCGTCATATACGGGTCCCCCGGTTCTGTCCATTCGGGGTGGCAATATTTCGCTGCCCTCGTAAGATAAAAACTTTGCGCAACATCTGACAATACAAAGATTAGTGAAAGATAGCGCGCCGTATATTTCTCGTTCTTTGTACCATAAAGTCGGAATGCCTCTAATAATTGCTCCGCCGTATCATCATCCGCATAAGTATACATATATTCAGCCATTTTCTGTTTTCTCCTTACCCCCAAAACGCAAGACTTCGTAACTTTATTACAAAATTCTGTTTGCCACTGGAAACTGCACCCAATTCTTGTAATGCAGACTGTTATCTTTGTATTTATCATAGCATATTCCTCTTCCTATGGAACCTCCTAAATTATTTATGCTTTGTCCTAAGGCTTCAGTACACTGGACAAACCGGTTAAAAAAAGGTATACTGAGGATATATTTTATTCTGGAAAATCGGGGGATAGGAGAGGGTATAGACATGGACTATAAGGCGGTTCCTTTTGAACAGCGGATCAAGGATAACGTAAAGAACTATGCGCTGGATAATCTATATCACATGGACACACTGGCAGAGTATGCGAAGGCTTTCGGTGCGCTGGCGGATGTGGAGCTTTTGCTGACGGAGAGGCACGGTGAAAAAGTGATCTCCGTGGGAAGTTTTGCAGGCTTTACGCCGGATGTGGTGGGAAATCCGGGCAGGAAAGTCAGGATCTACGGAAGAACTGTTGCGCATCTTTACGCGAAGACGGAGCGGGTGCCGGAGGATAAGAAGGCTGCGGTGGAAAAACTTTTAGATGAGTTTTCGGCTATGCTTTCCCATTGGGGAGAGGAGGCATATCTGCACACGGAGTCGGCGATCTATCTGGACGAGCTGGAGGAAAAGGTGGGCGTGCAGCATGTGCAGACTGCCAGAGGGGAGAACGAGGACGCCCTCACCGGCGTATACAATAAGTTGTATTTTGAGGAGCGCATGCATGTGATAGACAGGGCGGAGGTGGTGCCGATAG
>CAMWMO010000450.1 GCA_947175305.1 uncultured Lachnospiraceae bacterium | reverse complement strand
TCCGTGGGCTACCCTCTTGCCCCAGCGTCCGCCAATGTATACACGGTATCCGTATGCGCTCTCCTCCGCCGCCTTAAACGGACATTTGCCCACGCAGCGTCCGCAGTTGTTGCACTGGTCGGGATCTATCACAAGCTTGCCGTCCACTACCTGGGAAGCACCCACGGGACATGCCTGAGAAACCTGACATTTTCCGCAGCCACGGCATTTCTCCAGATCGATCACCGGCACTCTCTGTCCCACGATACCGAAATCATTCAGATCCGGCTTCACGCAGTTATTCGGGCACCCGCCCACCGCGATCTTGAACTTGTGCGGCAGCTTGACATCCGCATAGCCATGAAAGAATCTCTCATGTATCTTCTCCGATAATCCGTAGGAATCCAACAGACCATACTGACAGGTCGTTCCCTTACATGCTACCACGGGACGTACCTTGGAGCCGGTTCCGCCGGTCTCAAGCCCCTCTTCCGCCAAGAACGCTCTCAGCTCCTCTATCTTATCAAAAGGTACCCCTACGATCTCCAGGGTCAGACGGGTGGTCATGACCACATCCCCGTTTCCGAATCGCTCTGCCGCCTCCGCTATCTTCTTATGCTCCGCCGTGGTGATCTTGCCGTTTCTGGTGATCACTCGAACGTTGAAATTATCCGTTCCCTTATTGTGCAGACAGCCTAGCGCCTTCACGCGGGTGATCTCCTCCGCCGGAACGGTCACCACACCGGGCGTACTCGCCACCTTCACCACATTGAAGAAAGCGGCACCCTCCAATACTTTCGTGTTCGTGTATCCGTAGCGTTTCAGTCTGTTCTGCAGCAGGTATCCTCTCTTGCCCTTGGCACAGACGAGCAATAACTTCTCATCCTTTGCCAGTCCCGGCACTTCTCCTTTTACTTTCAACAGATCCACATAAGTCGCTCCGGGAATGCTGGGGCCTGCGGGATTGACATCGATAATGCGGTATCCCTCAGCTGCGCCTGCCAGATATTCCGCAGGCGTAAAGCTGTCCATATCTCCGTTTATTTTATTCAAAAGCATATGTACTGCCTGTACAAAAGGATGGATCGCCGTGGAGAAAGGCGGTGCATAGGACAGATCCAGACAGGTCATCTGTTCAAGCGTTGCTCCGAAAGTCACTGCCATCACGCCGATATCCGTCACCTTGTCTACCGCGCCGGGACCCAGCACCTGTACGCCCAATAATTTATGAGTAGCCGCATCCGCCACCAGCTTGATGGCAAACCACGCGCTGTCGGGATAATAATGGGCCTTGTCGTCGGTCACTGCCAGAACACAGATCGGCTCATAACCCGCCGCCTTCGCCTGCTCTTCTGAAAGCCCCGTTCTGCCGCCCGACAAGCCCGGTAGCTTCACCACGCCGGTTCCCAGCACGCCCGGATAAGTCACATCTCTGCCGCCCAGCGAAAGCGCAAGTGTGCGCCCTTCCATATTGGCGGAAGAACCCATCGGCGACCACTGTCTCTCACCCGTGAGACGGTTCTTCACCATCGCACAGTCACCCGCCGCATACACATCTGTTACATTGGTAGCCATTCTGTCATCCACCTGAATGGTTCCCTTAAACATCTCAATGCCCGTATCCTGTAAAAATCCCGTATTGGGACGGATACCGATGGAAAGGATCACCACATCCGCGGGAAGCAGCCCTTTATCGGTCTGTACACCTTCCGCTCTCTCCTCTCCCGTCACGCCTTCTAACTTCGTAGCGGTGAGCACCTTGATTCCCTTTTTCGCAAGATGACGCACCGCATAGTCTGCCATCTCCCCGTCAAAGCCCGGCATGATCTGCGGCGCCATATCGATCAACGTTACCGACAGTCCTTTTTCCAGCAGATTCTCAGCCACCTCCAGGCCGATAAAGCCGCCACCCACAACCACAGCGCGCTTCACGCCGTCTCTGGCAATATAGTCTCTCGTCTCGATCGCATCGTCCGGGGTACGCATCACGAAAACGCCCGGCAGATTCAGTCCCGGAAGAGGCGGTACCACCGGGGATGCCCCCACCGCCACGATACATTTATCATAATCATAAACTTCTTCCGCACCTGTGCGAAGATTCTTCGCCACAGCCTTCTTCCCCGCCGGATCAAGCGCCACCACTTCTCTCTGCGGATATACCATTGCACCCGTAAGCGCACTGTATTTTTCCGGCGTATTTACGATCAGCTGTTCTTTCTCCTGAATCGAGCCGCCCACATAGTAGGGCAGACCGCATCCCGCATAGGAAATATCTTTTCCCTTGGTGACGATGGTCACCTCTGCCTCGGGATTCACCCGTTTAAATTTCGCCGCAGCCTTTGTACCTGCCGCCACCCCGCCAATCACTAATAGCTTCATACTTTACCTCCTTTGTCCCTGTTTCAAATACCCCAAGAAAGTTTTAGAATACCTCTGCATTTTTCATAATATGATAAAAATTACCCGTATGAATAAATTATGCCATAATTATCACTTTTTCACAAATGATTTATTTTATGGCAGCTTTATTCCTTCGGCAGTTGTCCTATCTTCTGACATTCGCTGCCGTCAGTGTTCATCCGGTAGATCGGATGAGGCTCATCACCTATATATACC
>CAMWMO010000449.1 GCA_947175305.1 uncultured Lachnospiraceae bacterium | reverse complement strand
ATATGATTGTACCATTTTTGAGAAAAAAAACAAATTCAGAAATATTTTTCCTTTTCTCTGCATAAAATACTGTTGAGAAGCATTGGGACCGGCTGTCGGTTCCCTGATAAGCGCGAAGACTGCATTTGACGGTCGAAGCGCAACGGTATAAGTAAGGAGAAAAAATGTACAGGAAATATATAACAGGCTTCCTTCTGGCGGGAATGATGATATTATCGTCATGGATCTGTGCCAGAGAGCTGAAGATCGACCGGATATCGGCCAAGCCTGCTTTTCGCATGGAATACCTGGACACGTCGATGGAGGAGGATAATCAGAGCTTTGTGGAAATGCTCGAGAGCGTATCTTCCGGTCAGCGAGTCGTGGACTATGAGGTGTTGGAACAGACGAAGAAGTATCAGCTGTCGGACAAGGACTATGAGGCGCTGGTGCGGATCGTGGAGGCGGAAGCAGGCGGAGAGGATCAGAACGGAAAACTTCTGGTAGCAAATGTGGTGTTAAACCGGGTGAATAACGAATCGTTTCCCGATACAGTGTGGGATGTGGTCATGCAGAGGGAACAGGGAATTGCCCAGTTTTCACCGACAGTGGATGGCCGTTATCAGAATGTCCATGTCAGCGAGGATACAGTGGAAGCGGTGGAGCGCGCCTTGTACGGGGAGGATATCTCTCAGGGAGCGTTGTATTTCTGCGCCCGCGAAAGGGCGGATTCTGATCGCCTGAAATGGTTTGACCGAAAGCTGACGAGACTTTTTTCCTATGGAAATCATGAGTTCTTTCTCTAGGGATTCTTGCACCCATCGAAAAAGTGTGGTAAGGTATTGAGATGTAATGAAATGAATCAAACAGCACTTTGGAGAAAAGATTGAGAAAGGCATGGTTTAAGATAATGGACGTGATATACAGCAGCACCAGAGACGAAAACAGAACAGCGACCGCATCCCAGGCGATCCTGCAGGGATTGTCGGAGGACGGAGGACTTTTCGTACCGGATCACATTCCGGCTCTCGAATGGTCCATGAGAGAGTTTGCGGGCAAGACCTATCAGGAGACGGCCTATGAGGTGATGAAGCTGTTTTTTACAGATTTCACGAAGGAGGAGCTGCAGGGTTGTATCACGCGGGCCTATGACGCGAAATTTGACACGGAGGAGATCGCACCTCTGGTGGAAGCGGAAGGGGCTTATTATCTGGAGCTGTTCCACGGTGCGACCATCGCATTCAAGGATATGGCGCTGTCGATCTTACCCCATCTGATGATCACTGCCGCGAAAAAGAATCAGGTGAAGGACGAGATCGTGATCCTGACGGCTACTTCGGGCGATACGGGGAAGGCGGCTCTGGCAGGATTTGCCGGCGTGGAGGGGACGAAGATCATCGTCTTTTATCCGAAGAACGGCGTCAGCCCCATTCAGGAGAAGCAGATGGTGACCCAGAAGGGTGACAATACCTTCGTGGTGGGAATCCACGGCAACTTTGATGATGCCCAGACGGGTGTAAAGAGGCTGTTCAACGATAAAGAGCTGGCAGCGCAGATGGGGGAGCAGGGATTGCGGTTTTCTTCCGCTAATTCCATTAACATCGGCAGACTGGTGCCCCAGGTGGTCTACTATGTCTATGCCTATGCGAAGCTTTTACATGAGGGCAAGATCGAGGATGGCGAAAAGATCAACGTGGTGGTTCCCACAGGGAATTTCGGCAATATTCTGGCGGCCTTTTATGCGAAAAATATGGGAGTGCCGATCAATAAGCTGATCTGTGCCTCCAATGAAAATAAAGTGCTTTATGATTTCTTTATGACAGGAGATTATGACAAGAACCGTGAATTTAAGCTGACCAGTTCTCCTTCTATGGATATTCTGATTTCCAGCAATCTGGAGCGGTTGATTTATCGTATTGCCGGAAACGATGCGGCAAAGAATAAGGAGTTGATGCAGGCGCTCACAAAGGACGGAAGCTATCAGATCACAGAAGGCATGAGAGAGCAGCTCGCGGACTTTTATGGCAATTTTGCAGATGAAAAAGAGACTGCGGACAGGATCCGTTCTCTCTATGAAAATACGGGATATGTGCTGGATACCCATACGGCAGTGGCAAGCGCTGTCTATCAGAAATACGTGGCGGAAACTAAGGATGAGACAAAGACCGTGATCGCTTCCACGGCAAGCCCCTTCAAGTTTACCAGAAGCGTTATGAATGCCATTGATCCGAAGTATGACGCGATGGGGGATTTTGAGCTGGTGGACGAGCTCTCCAGGATCGGGAATGTGGCGGTGCCGAATGCTATCGAGGAGATCCGTACAGCGCCGGTGCTGCATGACAATGTGTGTGATAAGACAGAGATGAAGGCGGTTGTGAAACAGTTCCTCGGAATATAACAGACAGATGCGTTCATTTAGGGAGAGTATAAAAAGGAAGAATTTAGTAAGAAGGGGTAATGTATTATATTATGAAAACAGTCAGAATTTTACTTGCGGGAATGCTGTGTGCGGCTATGGTATTGTTAACAGACACAGGCATTGATGTCAGCGCGGCGGAACTTTTGGAAGTACAGGCGGATAGTACGACAGTCGATACAAGACCGGATTATGTTGTCTA
>CAMWMO010000448.1 GCA_947175305.1 uncultured Lachnospiraceae bacterium | reverse complement strand
TCGGCAAATTGATCAAAGTGGCCGGCGGTATTATGAACACACACTCTAAGGAAGCGGATTGCCGGATGGAACTGCTCGCTGCCTTTGCCGTCAGGGAACAGGTGAATCCCAGACAAGTTTGTAAGATATTAGAATGTGTGACCACACAGGAGGCAATTCCTGTTTTAGAAGAGAGCGGGAAGCTGCAGGCGGTAATGAACCGCGTTGTAGAGCGTGTTTGTTATTATACAGAGAATCGTGCAGGCGGAAAGATGGAGATGGACTGTATTTTGTATGACAGTGCGTTTGGAGAATTGGCAAGGAGTAAAGGGGCGGAAGAATGGTTTACTTTGTTGGGGCAGGAACAGGGGCGGTAGATTTAATAACAGTCAGGGGTGCGCGTTTACTGGAACGGGCGGATGTCATTGTGTATGCCGGGTCCTTGGTCAATCCCCAATTGCTCCGGTATGCGAAAAAAGAGTGTGAGATTTATAACAGTGCAGAAATGACGTTGGAGGAAGTGATCCGGACACTGTGTAGCGCGGAAGAAAAGGGAAAGACAACGGTTCGGCTCCACACGGGCGATCCCAGTATTTACGGGGCAGTCAGGGAGCAGATGGACGAGTTGGACAGGCGGGGTATTTCTTATGAGAGCTGTCCGGGAGTAAGCGCCTGTTTTGGGGCAGCGGCGTCTTTGAATGTGGAATATACATTGCCGGGTATTTCCCAGTCGCTGATCATTACAAGGATGGCAGGCAGGACCAAAGTGCCGGAGAGAGAGAGCATAGAGCGGTTTGCGGCTCATCGCGCATCTATGGCGATCTACTTGAGTGCAGGGATGATAGAGGAACTGAGTAGACGGCTGCTTGAGGGCGGTTATGAGAAGACGACACCGGTGGCATTGGTTTACAAGGCGACGTGGGATGAGGAAAAGGCCTATGTTTGTACGATTGAAACACTCTATGACACATCGGTGAAGCATGGAATTACCCATACCGCACTGGTGCTGGTGGGGGATGTGATCGCGCATCAGCATTACGAAAAATCAAGGCTGTATGCGACCGATTTTTCGACAGCGTTTCGGGAGAAAAAGGAAGGGATATCACAGTGAAACTGAGTATCATCAGCTTTACGGATCAGGGAAGAGCACTTTCCGAAAAAATCGGGGAAATGTTGAAAGAGAACCGGGAAATCAGATTGTACACCAAATGTCGGGCCGGTGCAGGGAACGCCGTTTTATCATCCGTCGAATATGTGGCAGCTCCACTACATGAGTGGGCGGAAAAGCAGATGCAGGAAAAGAATGCCCTGCTGTTCATCGGTGCCTGTGGTATCGCGGTCAGGGCGATTGCCCCCTCTGTCACGGACAAGCTGCAGGATGCTCCGGTGCTTGTTATGGATGAAAAAGGGAGGTATGTCATTCCCATTTTAGCCGGGCACATGGGCGGGGCGAATGAACTGGCGGAGTATTTTGCATTGCTTACAGGCGCAGAACCGGTGATCACGACGGCGACGGATCTGAATGAAAAATTTGCGGTGGATCTGTTTGCCAAAAGAAATCATCTTGTGATCGGGAATAAAGAGGGCATTGTAAAGGTTTCGTCAAAAGTGCTGGCGGGAAAAGAAATTACGATCTCACTGGAATCGGGTCATGGCAGTTCCGATCGAATGCCGGAGGGCGTGAGGCTTTTACCATATCCGCCCACAGAACCCGTTGACGTTTTGATCTCCTCTCAGGAGACCGGATTTGAGGCGGCAATTCATTTAAAACCAAAAGAGTATATTATCGGGATAGGATGTAAGAAAGGGAAGCCGATAGACGAGATCAATGGTTTTATCGAGAAGAAGCTGAGAGAATTGGACATTTCAGATACACAGATTTATGCGCTCGCGTCTATTTCCCAGAAGCGCGAGGAACCGGGGTTGATTGAATGGTGTCGGAGAAAAGACGTTTTGTTTCGTACTTACACGGCGGCACAACTGCAGGAAGTAAGGGGAGAGTTTCGGAAGTCCGCTTTTGTAAAGGGACAGGTGGGCGTTGACAATGTATGTGAGAGAGCGGCGTTGAAAGCCTGTGATTTCGGCGGAAAACTGATCTGCGGAAAATGTGCGGAAAACGGTATGACGATCGCGGTCTCGAAAAGAAAATGGATGGTGGAATTTATATGAAGAATAAAATTTATATTGTAGGAATGGGACCGGGCCGGGAGGAATTGATGACAGGCGAGGTGCTGCGTGTTTTGGAACGGGCTGACGTCATTGTAGGGTATACCGTGTATCTGCATTTGTTAGATGAACGCTTCCTTGCCAAAGAATTGTTATCCACCCCGATGCGTCAGGAAGAGGAGCGGTGCAGAATCTGTTTTCGAGAATCCGAAAAAGGCAAAAATGTGGCACTGATCTGCAGCGGAGATGCGGGCGTCTATGGCATGGCGTCCCTGATGTACGAGATCGGGAAGGAATATCCGGAAACGGAGCTTGTGGTGGCTCCCGGAATCACGGCGGCCTGCAGCGGAGCGGCAGTTCTGGGGGCGCCCATCAATCATGACTTTTGCGTGATCAGCCTGAGCGACTTGCTGACACCGTGGGAAAAGATAGAAAAGAGATTGAGGGCAGCCG
>CAMWMO010000447.1 GCA_947175305.1 uncultured Lachnospiraceae bacterium | reverse complement strand
CACAGATGCGGGTACAGAGGAGGAAGCGACAGTGGCTACGGAGGAAGAGAACGGAGCGGGCGGGCTGCCCGTGGATTTGGATTTTACGGTAAATTACGACGGAATCAAGACGGCGAAGATTGATGCGGGCGTCAGTGTGCACGATCCCTCTATCGTGAAGGCGGACGGGAAATATTACATATTCGGTTCCCATATGTCTACGGCGGTGTCGGAGGATCTGCGTACCTGGACGTCTCTGGGAGACGGCTATAAGGTGAAGGATCAGATCTACTATGAACTGATGGCCAATAAGGAGGCCTTCGCCTACGCCGGGAGTAAAAACAGTGTGATTCCCACGGATGACAGGGGATGGCATGTGTGGGCGCCGGATGTGATCTACAATGAGGAGACGGGCTTATACTATCTGTATTTCTGTACTTCCTCCACTTGGAATGCGTCGAATCTGTGTTATGCCACCAGCGAGAACATTGAAGGCCCCTATGAGTGGAAGGGGGCGTTGATCTATTCCGGATTCACCGCGCAGACGCTGGATGACACAGATGTGGCGGAATATGTTGATCGGGATACCGCAAAAGACAGATATATTAAAAAGAGTAACGAGTATAATTTTAATAAGTACCCTAATGCCATCGATCCCACCGTGCTCTACGATGGGGAGGGCAGACTGTGGATGGTCTACGGCTCCTGGTCGGGCGGTATGTATCTGTTAGAGCTGGACAAGAGCACAGGGGAAGTAATCCATCCTCAGGAGGACGAGGCAAACCGGGTGGATCCTTATTTTGGGAAAAGACTTCTCGGCGGCAACCACAGTTCTATCGAGGGACCTTATATCCTCTACGATGAGGAGAGCGGCTACTATTATCTGTTTGTTTCTTATGGCGGATTAGCCAGAGAGGGCGGCTACCAGATCCGTGTGTTCCGCTCAGAGACCATAGACGGGGATTATGTGGACATGAACGGCGAGTATCCTATGGATACAAACAATCCGGAGCATTATCCTTATGGACTTAAGCTGTCCGGCAATTATTTCCTGCCGAGTCTGGAGATGGCTTATATGGCTACCGGTCACAATTCCGCTTTCGTCGATGGGGACGGTAAAAAATATATTGTGAATCATACCCGCTTTGATAATAAAACGGAGGAGCATGAGCCGAGAGTGCACCAGTTTATCGTCAATGAGGAAGGATGGCCCTGTATGCTGCCCTATGCGACGGACGGTGAGACCGTGTCTGAGAGCGGTTATAGTATGGCAGACGTGGCGGGAAGATACTATGTGATCAATCAGGGAACGACTATTGACGCTGAGATCGCGCAGCCCTTTATCCTGTATCTGGACGAAAGCGGCAAGGTTTATGGCGATGGCGTGGAAGGCTGCTGGGAAATGAAAGATAGCACCTGTTATATGAAGATTTCCTATCAGGGTACAGATTACAGCGGTGTGTTCTGCCAGATGAAGGATGAGGCGGGAACGCAGGTTATGACCTTCAGTGCGGTAGGAAACAATGAGAGCGTCTGGGGCGTGAAATATTAAGTATAGCAGTTAAAAGAAAAGAAAGCCTGCGGGAAATGGAATCCCGCAGGCTTTTTGCGTGTATATGCAGAGTCAGAAAGCTGCAGAGACAGGATATCTATTCTGCATCCTCCATAGGCGCATAGTGGATATTCACCTTGATATCCTGGCCGTAGTTGCCGAAGGTTTTTCCGAAGATAGTCAGTCCGCCTACGTGCTCCGCATCGTCATCCACTGCCAGACGGAAGCGGAGGCTGCTGCGGTAATCCAGATGAAGGCTGTCAATGGTCACGTCGGAAATCTTAAGGCCATCGATAAAGGTGCCCTTGCGGTTGACCACGAGAAGCTTCAAAAGACCGTACTGATTCCAGTTCGGGAACCACCAGTCAGGAGTGAAGAGTCCTCTGGAATCACCGAAATCTCCGGGGGAGAGCCAGTTTCCGATACATACATCATTTAAATAAAAGGAGATATCGGAGGGCCACACATTGTTGACGCCGGGCGCTTCAGAGCTTAACTCCGCGGAGATGGTAAGCTGGGTGATCTTCTGGAAGCTGGGTATAAAATTGGGGATGTTGTATTCCACAAATCCTTTTGTAAACCAGAGAATATCGGCGCTGTAGCGGTCCGGATGATCAAAGTAGCGTGAATCGTCCACTTCACCGATCAATGCCTTATCGGAGGCCAGACCGCAGGTGGGGCAGATTCGGTAAACGGAGTAATGGCCGACCTTTACATCGGTGCTGTATACATTCAGGATGTCCTCCTGTCGCTCCAGATCGATCAGGATCTTATCCAGATGCACAGAGCAGATCTTTTGGTTACCGTGTCCTGCTGACTCCGTGGAAATGGAGATGAGACCACAGCTTTCCAGCTTTTTGATATGGCTTGTCAGTGCACCGTTGGTAATGTTCAGGCGGGAGGCAAGCTCGTTCATGCTCATGCTGTTATTTTCCAGCAGAATATTTAAAAGTTCAATTCTGACATCAGAGCCCAGGGCTTTAAAGATGTCCAAACCGTCAGTCAAAGAAGTGATGTGCAGCAAGGTGATTTCCTCCAGTAGATAGTAAGAAGCTTTATTACTTTATAAAAT
>CAMWMO010000446.1 GCA_947175305.1 uncultured Lachnospiraceae bacterium | reverse complement strand
GGGTACAGGCGCCATGATTCGCATCGCGCCCCGTAAAATAATTGCTGAGAAGGCAGCGTCCCGAGTAGGAGATGCACATGGCCCCGTGCACAAAGCTCTCGATCTCCATATCCTCGGGGATCTGCGCCCGGATCTCCTTGATTTCCTGCAGGGAAAGCTCTCTTGCGGACACGACCCGCTTTGCTCCCTGCTCATACCAGAACCGGTAGGTCAAATAATTCGTATTGTTTGCCTGGGTGGAAATATGGATGTCGATCTCCGGACAGATCCTGCGCGCCATCGCAAACATTCCCGGATCCGCGATGATCAGTGCGTCAGGCTTCAGCTTTTTCAGCTCCTCAAAATACGCCTCCGCACCTGTCAGATCCGCATTATGCGCTAAAATATTGGCGGTGACATGCACCCGCGCGCCTCTTTCATGAGCGAAGGCGATCCCTTCCGCCATCTCCTCCATAGAGAAATTCTTCGCTTTGGCACGCAGGCCAAAGGCTTCTCCGCCGATATAGACCGCATCCGCGCCAAAAATAACAGCCGTTTTTAAAACCTCCAGACTGCCGGCAGGCACCAGCAGCTCAGGTTTTTTTCTATTTTTCTCCATTCTCTGCACCTCCGGAGAATGCTTGTTCTTTTCGCACACTGACCGTCACCCCGTCCCCCACGGGCAGCACGATCGTCTCCAGCGCCTCATGGTGGGTCAATTCATAGAGATATTCTCTCATTCTGCTGTGGATCGTGCGGTTTCTTCTTGTCACGGCGAACCGGGATTCCAATATATCGCCGTCCTGCAAAACGTTGTCAGAGACAAGCAGTCCGCCCGGCGAAAGAAGCCGCAGGGTGTCCGGCAGGAAATTCACATACTGCCCCTTGGCGGCATCCATAAAGATAAAGTCATAGGACCCGTCAAGCTCCTTCAAAATATCCGCAGCGTCGCCTTCCAGTAAGGTGATCTCCTCTTCCTTTCCTGCGCGCTCAAAGTTTTTTCTTGCTGCGGGAATCCGCTTTTCATATTTCTCTATAGTGGTGATCCGGCATCCCCGTGGCGCGTATTCACTCATCAAAAGCGCAGAAAAACCAATGGCGCACCCCACCTCCAAAATGGACATGGGTTTTCGCAGCGCGAGCAGGAAACGAAGCAGTCCCTGCGTCTGCGTGCGTATGATCGGCACATTGGTTTCCAAAGCTTCTCGTTCTATCTGATCCAGAAAGGGCGTGTTCCCCGCATCCAGTGAGGCCAGAAAGGCATGCATACGCTCATCAGTCTGCATTTTCCTCATCCTCCTCAGGCGCATCCGCCGCCATCACCGCCATCATCTCCTCTGCAGTCATGGCGGTACTCAGATCATAGATGCCGGGCTGGAGCTTCCCGTGATTTTCGGAGAGCAGCTCCTGGATCACAAAAAGATTCGCATCTCTGATCAACCCCCGCTCCTCCAGCATTTGTCCTACGCCCTTTACTGATACAGGGTCTTCCACAATGACGCTTATGACCCTGCCCTCTCCCAGAGACACAGGCGCTTCCGTAAATATACGGTAGCCGTAGTCATGAGCCGCAGCGGCGGCCTTAATAATATACGACGCAATAAATACCAGCGCCACCACTTTAATGATCAGCTCCACCGTGGAGCCAATAACGGATTTTATGCTCATAGTTACCTCTTTAATAAAGTTCAAAGTCCAGCTGCTCCGCCAGGACCCCGTAAATATCCTGCATCATACGGCAGACAGCCAGCTCCGCCGCCAGAAAATCATCCACCATGGGATTCTCCCGGAACCTCTCATATTCTTCCTCAAATGCCTCCAGGCGCGCAAAGAGATCCTCGCTCTCCGGAGCATTCTGAAGATCAAAATTCCGCTGTCTGAATTCATTGACCTTCTCGTAAAGCGCCGGCTGCTTTTTTATTTTCTCGAGCTGATACAGATATTCCTTGTAGGTATCTGAAGTCATGATCTGATCTGCGAATCTTCTGGCCGCCTCCAGGATCTCCTTTTCTGACATGGTATTAAACCTCCATAATGATTGGTAAAATCATCGGTCTTCTCTTCGTTCTCTTCCAGACAAAATCGCTCAGCACATCCTTGATCGTGCTCTTCAATTTTCCCCAATCAGTCTTACCTCTGTTGAGGCAGTCCTGCACAGCCTCGTCCACCAGAAGTCTGGCCTCATCCAAAAGCTCATCGGACTCCTTCACATAGACGAAGCCTCTGGATACGATATCCGGGCCGGATACCAGCTGATCGCTGTGGGACTCCAGCGCCAGCACCACGATCATGATGCCGTCCTCCGCCAGATGCTGTCTGTCGCGCAGCACCACGTTGCCCACATCACCCACGCCCAGGCCGTCCACCAGGATTGCTCCCACGGGCACTTTGCCGTTTACAACGGCTCTGTCATCGTCCATCTCCAGCACATCGCCTGACTGCAGCATAAAGATATTTTCCTTGGGTATCCCCAGTTCAGCCGCAATCTTTGCCTGTGCCTTTCTGTGCTTATACTCCCCGTGAACCGGGATCGCGTACTTAGGTTTAACCAGAGAGTAGATCAACTTGATCTCCTCCTGGCAGGCGTGTCCCGACACATGCACATCCTGAAAGATCACGTCCGCTCCCTTCATC
>CAMWMO010000445.1 GCA_947175305.1 uncultured Lachnospiraceae bacterium | reverse complement strand
GAGGGTATCATGTGGATCAGGCTGTTATATTGTTATCCGGAGGAGATAGACGATGACCTGATACGGGTGATGCGGGAAGAAGAAAAGATATGTCACTATCTGGATATACCGATCCAACACGCGGCAGATCCTGTTTTGCGTCGTATGGGAAGACGGACGGACAGAAAAGAACTGACTGATATAGTCAATAAATTGCGTCAGGAAATATCGGATATCTGTCTGAGAACGACGCTGATCGCAGGATTTCCGGGGGAGACAAAAGAGGATCATGAGACGCTTTTGCAGTTTGTGGAGGAGATGTCCTTTGACAGACTGGGCGTCTTTCCCTATTCTCAGGAAGAGGACACGCCGGCGGCGGATATGCCGGAGCAGATTCCCGAGGCGGAGAAGGAGCAGCGTCGGGATGAACTGATGGCTCTGCAGCAGGAAATCGCTTTTTCCATGGCGGCGGATATGGCAGGAAAATCTGTGACTGCCATGATCGAAGGAAAGCTTGCGGAGGAGGACGTCTATGTGGGGAGAACCTACAAGGACGCGCCGGGTGTGGATGGCTTTGTGTTTGTACATACGGACAGAGAACTGATGAGCGGTGATTTTGTACAGGTGAAGATCACGGACTCGAATGAATATGATCTGATAGGAGAGTTGGAAGATGAATCTGCCAAATAAATTAACGGTGTTTCGAGTGATATTGATTCCGTTTTTTGTATTATTTTTGTTGGTTGATATTACCGCTTATGACGAGTGGATCGCATTGGCGATCTTTATCATTGCCAGCTTGACAGATTTTCTGGATGGCCACATTGCCAGGAAATATAATCTGGTGACGAACTTTGGGAAATTTATGGATCCGCTGGCAGATAAGCTGCTTGTCTGCTCTGCGCTGATCTGTCTGGTGGAGCTTTCCAGGATTCCGGCGTGGATCGTGATCCTGATCATTGCCAGAGAGTTCATCATCAGCGGATTCCGGCTGATCGCCTCGGATAACGGGGTAGTCATTGCGGCAAGCTACTGGGGAAAGTTTAAGACAACCTTCCAGATCGTGATGATCTGTCTGATGATCGCGAATCTGGAGCCGCTTTATCTTGTCACGCAGGTCGTGATGTGGGCTGCGCTCTTATTGACGGTGATTTCTCTGGTGGATTATCTGATCAAGAACAGAGGCGTAATGCAGGAAAGCGGGAAATAACAGACATTGACGGCATAGATATGGCAGAGAGGAAGCGTGCTATGACAGTAGAGATCATTGCAGTGGGAACAGAGATATTGTTGGGTAATATCGTAAATACGAACGCCGCTTATCTGGCGGAAAAGTGTGCGGAGCTGGGTCTTTCCTGCTATCATCAGGATGTGGTCGGCGACAATGAAGAGAGAGTTATGGAGACTATCAGGCTTGCGCTCTCCAGAGCGGACATCCTGCTCTTGTCGGGCGGTCTCGGGCCCACCCAGGACGATTTGACCAAGGAAGCGGCGGCTAAGGTGATGGGGAGAGAACTCTATTTGCACGAGCCGTCGAAGGAAGCGATCCGGCAGTTCTTTGCAGAGAGAAATCTGGAGATCACGGACAACAACTGGAAACAGGCCATGGTGCCGGAAGGGTGCATCGTGGTGGATAATCCGGGCGGTACGGCGCCGGGGATCATCATAACAGAGAATGACAAACACCTGATTCTGATGCCGGGACCTCCGGGAGAGCTGATTCCCATGTTTGAGCACTCCATTATGCCTTACCTCGCGGGCTTGCAGACCGGGGTGATCTATTCCCAGACTGTGAAGATCAGCGGCGTGGGAGAGAGCAAGGCGGAGAGTATGGTGGAGGATCTGATCACAAAGCAGAGTAATCCTACGATAGCAACCTATGCGAAGACCGGTGAAGTGCACCTTCGGGTAACGGCCACGGCACAGGATGAAAAGGAAGCGAAGAAGCTGGTGAAGCCGGTGGTCAAGGAGTTGAAAGGGCGATTCGGCAATCATATCTATACCACGGACAGCGATGTGACGTTGGAGAAAGCAGTGGTGGATCTGCTTGCGGCGAATAGGCTGACGGCCTGCACGGTGGAATCCTGTACGGGCGGTATGCTTTCCGCCAGGCTGATCAATGTGCCCGGTGTATCGGAAGTCTTTAAGTCCGGTTATGTGACTTACTCCAATAAATCCAAGCGCAGATTGCTAGGGATCAAAAAGAATATCCTAGTAAAGTATGGCGCGGTCAGCGAACAGATCGCCAGGGAGATGGCGAAGACGGCGGCGGCCCTTGCCAGAGCCGATGTGAGTGTTTCCACCACCGGAATTGCCGGACCAGACGGCGGGACGCCGGAAAAGCCGGTGGGACTGGTATATATCGGCTGTAATGTGTGCGGGAGAATAACGGTGAAGGAATGTCATTTCCATGGCAGCCGGGAAAAGATCAGAGAGAGCACGGTGGCGGCGGCGCTTGCGCTGTTGCGGGAATGTATTTTACAATACTACAGTGAAATGACCTTTGGCGGCAAGGAAAAGTGAGAAAAAGGAGAAAACGATGAACGGATCTGATCATGATAATTTAGAAGGCCTGCAGGGAGAGGAGAAAAGAGAAAACAACTACGGAAATCCCTATACATCCGAGAGCAGTGCAGATA
>CAMWMO010000444.1 GCA_947175305.1 uncultured Lachnospiraceae bacterium | reverse complement strand
GCACCTGTGTATAATCGCCAGCCGGAAAATCCCACGATGCTCCGCGCCTCCTCCCTCTCGCTTTCCATCTGCATGTCCCTTTGCAGATCGCAGTCCTCATTTCCCCGGAAGCGGTTTAAGAAGTCTTCTCTCGCCTCCTCGTTCATATAGTTTTCCTGCAGAATACACTCCACGGTCTCCTCCGCATTAAAATATGCCTGATAAATCTCATAGACCCGCTGTAAAAAAGAGTGGGATGGGAAAAAAACCATGTAGTTTCCCTGTCTTTTTTCTATAATATTGTGAATATAGGATGCGATCCGATAATATTCCGCATCGCTCCTGCGGGTATACCTGCTGGTCACATCGCTGCCTATGTAAAGCCCCAGCTTATCCGGGCGAAACACCGACTTCGCATAGACCTCATAGTCTCCCTCCTCGGCCCCCAGAAGCGTCTTATAATACTGGATCGGCAAAAGAGTCGCCGAGAACAGGATGGTGCTGCGGCCCCTCTGCATGCAGTTTTTCAGATTACCGGCCGGATTGACACAGAAAAGCTTCACGATAAAGCTGCCATCCTCCTGCAGTTCCGAATAGGTCACATAGTTTTCGTCCGCCAGCTCATACATCTCCAGAAAATGGGAGACTTCAAAATAAAAGGACAGAATATCGCTCCGCACAGGACTGTCCTCGTGATCCTCCAGATAATCTTCGATTGCCGATCCCAGCCGCATGAGCGCCCGAACGAACGAGTCAATCTGCTCCTCCACGCGGCAGCCCTCGCATTCTCTTTTTAAGATCAAAAGCTCCCTGTTACACTTGTCCAGATTTTTGGCGATCCGCTCATCGTAAGCCTTCACAAGCCTTTTGACCTCCAAAAAGGTCTCCTTGCACAGCACGGCGCTGTACATATCCCTGCCCCGCTCCACCAGATTATGCGCCTCATCCACCAAAAAAATATACTCGCCCTGTACGCCCTCCGTAAAAAAACGCCGAAGATACACATGGGGGTCAAAGAGATAGTTATAATCACAAATGACCGCATCGGTAAACAGGCTCATATCCAGACACAGCTCAAAAGGGCATACCTGATGCTTCCCGGCATACTCTTCTATCTGCTCTCTGGTGTAATTGTCCACATGAGTCAACAGGTCATACATGGCCTCATTGATGCGGTCATAATGCCCTTTCGCATAGGAACAATTCACCGGATTGCACTCCGTCTCCTCCATAAAACATATTTTGTCCTTAGCGGTCAATATGATACTCTTCAGCTTGAGCCCCTGCTCCCGAAGCAGGGTAATGGTATCGTCCGCTACGGTTCTGGTGATGGTCTTCGCCGTCAGATAAAAAATCTTCTCGCAGAGTCCCTCCCCCATAGCCTTCACCGCGGGAAAGACAGTGGAGATCGTCTTGCCGACGCCGGTGGGCGCCTCTATAAACAGCTTCCGTTTGTGATAAATCGTCTGATAGACATAGGTCACCAGATCCCTCTGCCCCTCCCGATAGGGAAAGGGAAACGCCATCTCCTTGATCGAAGCCTGTCGGACCTGCTGCCACTGAAAGCTGTAATCCGCCCACTTGCGGTATTGACTCATTAGGTCAGCAAACCATTCCTCCAACTCTGCACGGGTGTATTCCTCGTAAAAATACCGTATCTCCTCCGTCTCCATATGACAGTAGGTCATGCGCACCCGAATGGTTGTAAGCTTCTCCTTCTCCAGATAAATAGCCGCATAGCATTTTGCCTGCGCCAGATGTACCGCCACCGGTCCCTTCATCTTTTTCAGGTCATGGAAGGTTCCCTTGATCTCATCTATGGTGACTCCTGCCGCCTCCGTGATGATGCCGTCGGCACGGCCCTCCACCACGATCTCGAATTCCCCTGCATCATAAACATGCCGCAGGGACACCTCCGCCCGATATTCCGGTCCCATACGCCGTTGGATCATGCGGTGGATCCGCCCGCCCTCCTGCATGGCATTTTCTCCGGATACCGCTTTTCGATTGTCAATATCGCCGGAGCGCAGAATAAATTCTACCAGGCTTCGGACAGAAATTCTGATTTCCATATCGTTCCTCATTTCTTTCTCGCAAAAAGAAACCCCATGTAAGATAATATTACGTTATCTCACATGGGGAGTCAATGTGCCTGATCCGGCAATCCTTTATACTGCTACCGCCCACTTCCTGAGATGTCTCTCAAAGTCAGCGTCGTAGCCATTATACGCAACGGTTAAAATCTGATTGAAATTAAGCCCTAACACGCCAATGATGGATTTCGCATCCACGATAAAGCTATTGTAGGAGATATCCACATCACATTCGCACCTGGTTGCTGCGGCCACAAAGTCTTTTACCTCATCCGGCCTAAGTTTGATCTTGTGTTGCATCATTATCACCTTCCTTTTCCATCCTTATGTATGCAAAAGGCACACATAGAAAAACGTTTTCAAGCTCCTCATTTGAGTAGATTATACACTATTATTTTTGTTTGTAAAGAGGCCTTTTTGTTTCTAATATAGTACAATTTTCCTATATTCCAGCAACTTTACATAATTAATTTGGGTTTCAAAACTTTTTTTGTGTAATTTGTCTATTATCTTCCGTTTTACCAAATATTACCGGCTCTATTTTATCC
>CAMWMO010000443.1 GCA_947175305.1 uncultured Lachnospiraceae bacterium | reverse complement strand
AAGCTGGTGGGAAATATCCGATATGGTATTTTGCAGAAATTTTCTGGCGCTCACCTCTTTCCTGACCTGTGCGTTCAAAATGGTTGCAAGAGAATTTACTTCATGGAACAGCCTGTACAATTCTCCTTCCTCATCGCAGGCGATCCGTGCTTCCCTGTCCCCGGAACGGAATCCTTGAATTTGCGCCACCGCATCTTCCAGCATCCTGTCCTGCTCTCTGAAATAGCGATAACAGACTGCCAGGACTGCACCGCCCATACAGAGCGGATATAGTATCACATAAAAAGCGGTCTCTTCCACTACCGTAAGCGTTACAGACAGCAGAAGAAACGCCAGCATACAGAGTAAAATCTGCAAGAACAACATTTTTATTTTTCGGTTTGCCAATACTCTCATGTTCTCCATTTATACCCCCTGCCTCGGACGGTCACGATCTTTTCCGGCTTTCCGG
This sequence comes from uncultured Lachnospiraceae bacterium, assembly GCA_947175305.1. GTDB lineage: Bacteria > Bacillota > Clostridia > Lachnospirales > Lachnospiraceae > UBA3282. The sequence goes on along the minus strand of CAMWMO010000443.1, from coordinate 2,175 downwards.
GATCGTCCTCAATCTTCATACGCAGTCTCCGAATGTACACGGTGAGCGTCTTGTTGTCGATAAAATTTCCTTCACAATCCCATAATCGTCCCAAAATCTGTTCTGCGGAGAGCACCACATTCGGATTCTCCATAAACAGACATAAAAGCTTGTATTCACCGGATGTCAATTCCAGAGGCTCCCCATTCTTATAGCCCTCTCCCTTCAACATCTGTATCGTGATTCCATTGGAGGACAATTCGGTATCCGGCTGGCTGAAATTGTCGCTCCTGCGAAGCAGCGCGTTGATCCTCGACAGAAATACAGCCAGCTTGAAAGGTTTTGTGATATAATCGTCAGCACCGATATCAAGTCCCATGATGATATCCGTCTCCTCATCGGCGGCCGTGAGAAACATGATCGGCACCCGGGAGACAACGCGTATCTTTTTGCAGAAATCGAATCCGGAGCCGTCAGGCAGCGATACATCCAGAATCACCAGATCATATTTCCCGTTTCCCCAAAGCCGATCCGCCTCCAGACTTGTGCGCGCTACGGTAATCTCGTATCCTTCCTTCCGCATCGCATAGGTAAGTCCGTTTATCAGGCTCAAATCATCTTCCACAAAAAAGATATGTTTCATCTTCCTGCCTCGTCCTTTCGTTTAAAAGGGCATGACAAACGCCATGCCCTTATTATGATATATTCCTTTTTACTGATTTTCTGTATATCTGTACCTTCTCAGAATACGCCCGAATCCCAGACAAATCACCACGCCGAGAATGCCCAGAAGAAACATCATCATGGCCGCGCCGGATCCCTTACCGCTGCCAAACAGCCGGACAAGTATCCCCTCGGCATACGCTGACACCATGATCGGCTCGCAGACCTGATCCACCATAAGCCCGCCCAAAAACAAACCTACGGGAATGGTGAAAAACTGTAAAGTATTTCTGCAGGAATACACGCGTCCCTGCATTTCCACCGGAATCGTCGTCCGCAAAATGACATCCAGATTCGCACTCATGACAGGCACCAGCACCCAGCCGATCACCTGTCCTACACACCAGAAAATCGGCTTCTGCGTAAAGGCCAGTAAAAAATTCTCTGTGCCCAGCGAAAAGAGCATGGTCAGATAAATGACCCGAACCCGATTCTTCGGTGCCGGCAATACCGTCACAACCAGACTGCCCACCAGCATCGCGATCCCCGCACAGGAGCTGACGACACCCAATACCGCTTCTCCTCCATTTTCCCTGGGTAATATCAACGCCGGAAGCACCGCATCAAAGGCGGACGCCACAAGATTAACCCCAGCCAGAAACAGAATGAGCACTAGGATCAGGTCGTTGTCCCGCAAATAAGAAAGTCCCGCTTTTACGGTGGACAAAAAGGACTCACTTTCCTCTTCGGTTTTCGCTTCCAGCATAGACATTTTTACCCCAAACAGCAGTGTCAAAAAAGCAATTACAAATGTCGTTAAATCCACATAAATGACAAGGTTCATTCCCGCAAAGGAATAAATCGCCGTTGCAAATATCGGATTTAAGATCGTGACAAGCGAGTTGGAAAACGAACGCATACCGCTGGTTTTCTGAAAGTATTTCTTGGGCGTGATCATGGTCATCGCCACATCGCCGGCCGGCTGCTGCACCGTATTCATCAGCCCGTTTAAGACGTTTAAAACATAGATATGAACAGGCCTCAGCAGCTCCGCACGTATAAGTGCCAAAACGAGCACCGTACTGCAGGCTGCCAGCGTATCGCAGACAAGCATCACCTTTTTCTTATTCCACCTGTCGCTTAGCGCGCCGGCAAAAATGCTCATCACCACATAGGGCGCATAGCTGCAGATCGCCAGAAGTGCCGTCTGCAGGGCGGACCCCGTCTTTTCATAAAGCCACAGCGTGAGCGCAAAGCTCGTCATGGCACTCCCCATTTGTGACAGGGACTGGGTACTCCACAAAATCAGAAAGGTTTTTAATTCTTTTATTGTATTTTTCATTTTATACTTTGCTCCTTTGATTTTTTATTTGAAAATCAGGTCGCAAAGTTTGAGGACACAGTCATTTCTGACTTCCTCCATGCAATGTCCTCAAGCCTTGCATGGAGCGTTTGCAATACATAACATTTTTCTGTTCTCTCCTCGTATTATATAGTCATAGCCCACTCTTTACCTTTTCTACAGGTTAGGCT
>CAMWMO010000442.1 GCA_947175305.1 uncultured Lachnospiraceae bacterium | reverse complement strand
GGATAAGATTGCGGCATGGACCTTAAATAGCTGGGACAAGGAGTTGATGGCGGACTTCACCCTCTCCAAAGATGCCAAGGGGCTGCAGTTTCGCATTAATTACAGTGGGAACGGGTCGCTGACGATTAAGAAGTTGACGCTTACACCGCATACATTGTTTTACACGGACACCTATTTTTTGATAGCGGTTATTTTGTTGCTGCATCTGGCTGTTTGGCTGTATTTTAAAAGCGGCAGGCGGCGGATCACCCAGGATGGACTTGTGGATCTTTGTGTGATTTTAGGTGTAGCCCTTCTTGCCACTACGCCCCTTATGCAGACGTATCTCTACAATGCAGATGATTTGTGTTACCATCTGGCCAGGCTGGAGGGGGTAAAGGACGGTATACTGGACGGACAGATCGGTGTCAACATTTTGCCGGACGGCCTGCAGAATAATGGCTATATGAACGCTATGTATCCCTATTTGTTTTTATATATAGGAGCTTTTTTGCGGATTTGCAGGTTATCTTTGGGTTTCTCTTACAAGGCGCTTATTTTCCTGTCGAATCTGGGATCGGCGTTTAGCGCCTATGTGGCGGTAAAATCTATGGTGAAATCCAAACGCAGTGTGATACTGGCGGTGGTTCTCTATACACTCATGCCCTATCGTTTTACCAACATTCTCTCCCGGGGAGATTTGGGGGAAACGCTGGCGCTGATCTTCTGGCCGTTGGTGATTGCCGGACTCTATCATCTTATTATGGGTGAGCGTAAAAAATGGTACTACCTTGTCATCGGATTCAGCGGCGTGTTGCAGAGTCACATCCTGAGCGCCGCCTATGTGGCGGTGATCTGCGTGCTCACGGCACTTCTGTACTGTGTGCGCATTGTGAGGGAACGGCGCTATGTGGAGATCTGTAAGGCGGCGGGAGTGTCACTGCTGTTAAATGCCTGGTATCTTGTGCCGTTTTTATTCTATTATTATAAAGAAGATCTCAATAAGGATGTTTTGCGGTGGAGCGGGTATTTTGAGCAGTCCATCAATCCCTCAAATATGGTGCAGTCCATCAGTCTGTACAATAAACAGTATTTTTCTTTGGGTCTTGCCTTGCTTGGCTGTCTGGGGATCGGGGTGATCTATCTTTTGTGTGAGCGGCGCGGCCGGATGAGTGAGTTCGACGGATATCTCTTGTATCTGCTTGTGCTGGGGATCGTGCTTACATTTATGGTCACAGGATATTTTCCGAGCCGTGCGCTTATGGCGAATGCCTTTTTTCATAATATAGCCACGATGCTGCAATTTCCCTGGCGGTTTCTGGGACCGGCGTCGGCCTGCTTTCTCTTTGTGGGGGCGGGGGGGCTTGCCCGGTCGGAGATTTTGAAGCCCTACCGCAACACGATTTTTGCGCTGCTTGTAGGATTGAATCTGCTGATTGTCATTACTGTGCCTACAGACAACAACCATGTGCCCTATAAGAATGCTCAGTCGGTGGCATCCAAGGGACATGAGACGAAGCTGGGCGCCAGTGTGGGGTTGTTTTATCCCCATGAGTGGCGGCTATATGGCGCGGATGACAACAGATTAACAACAAGCGTAGTGATATCGGATATCGCGTCGGTAGTGGTGCGTGATTACCAGAAGAAAGGGACAAAGGCGGCGGTTTCCTATGTTTCTGATTCTGATACGGCTTATCTGGAACTGCCGATACAGAATTATCTGGGATACCGCGCCAAGGATGAAAACGGAGAGTCCGTGAAGATAGAGAAGGGAGAGGGCGGCCGTATGCGCTTTTTCCTGAAAGGAGACGGCGGAGAGCACCGGATCTATGTGCGATACGGACCGGTGGCCGGGTTTGTGGCGGCAGATATAGTATCTGCGCTGACGATTCTCCTGTCAGCGGTGTGGAGATTTCTGCCGGGGCTTCGGCGCGGAGAATCTGGCCGGATGATTCGACCGCGTCGGGAAATGGAATCTGAGGAGATGGAGAATTCGGATGAAGCTTAGTATCATTGTGCCGGTCTTCAATATGGCGGCGGATCATAAACTGGAATATTGTCTGGACTCTCTGGCGGCACAGACTGTCACAGACTATGAGATCATTGCGGTGGACGACTGCTCTACCGATGAATCCTGGACGATATTACAAGAATACGAAAAACGGTTCCCTGAAAAGTTCCGCGCGGTGCACTCGGAGGAGAACAAGCATCAGGGGGGCGCTAAAAATATAGGGTTGAAAAAGGCGCAGGGAGACTGGATCGGCTTTATTGACAGTGATGACTGGATCACGCCGGATATGTATGAGCGTCTGCTTAATAGAGCGGAGGAGACGGGAGCCGATCTGGTGGGCTGCGATTATTGCCTCACTTCAGAACACTCGATGAAAGTGGGACAGGTGGTGCACAACAATAAAATGAGTCAGGCGGGTGTGCTGGACGATGAGAAAAGGCGGAGTCTGATCCTGGACGGGGGAAGTCTGGTGGTGAAGATCTTTCGCCGTGATATGATCCTGAACAACGAGTTGTGGTTTCCGGAGCATATTTTTTATGAGGATAATGCGCTGGGCAATTCTTATCTCGTGCTGGCAAAACATTTTGAGTACATCGAGGAGCCGCTGTATTATTATTATCAGCATGAATCCTCTAC
>CAMWMO010000441.1 GCA_947175305.1 uncultured Lachnospiraceae bacterium | reverse complement strand
AAAAAATCGGAGGAGATCGTTAAGTACCAGAGCGGTAATGAGACGATCATTCAGCCGGTCAATATGAAAGAGGGCAGAGGTGTTACCTCTCTGCTGAATCTGGGGATTGGTCTGGCCATCGGTATCGCCATCGCCTTTTTTTTGATTCTGCCTGCCAGGATACAGTCGGCTAAGGCGAACATCGACGAGGAGCTTAAAAAAGTCAGCGAGCAGTCGGATGTTAAGAGCGCTACCATCGATGAATTGCAGCAGCAGCTCTCCGAGCTGGAGGCACAAAACAGCACCCTGCAGCAGGACCTGACGGCCTACATGGGGGCGGACGGTACGCTGCGTTCCGTAGAGAGCCTGATGAAGGCGGCGGGCGCTTATTTGACGGATCCGGAGGATGTCACTGTGGTGGCGGATTATCTGGAGGAGATTGAGAGCGCGATAGCGGAAGAAGGAGAAAACGGGGAGGAAGAGGAAAAGTCCGAAGCTTTTGAGAACCTTTACCATACGCTTTCAGAATTGGTAGGACCGCAGATCGCTGCGGCCTATGATGAGGATGGCCACGCGGCGTTCTGGGCGGGGAATTACGCGGATGCGATCCCGAATCTGAAAAAGGCTTATCAGTATGATCCCACGAACGGGCAGGCGCTTTTTGATCTGGCCAATTCCTACTACCGCATGGGGCAGGAAGATAAGGCAAAGGAGGCTTATCTGCAAGTGATCGAGCTGTTCCCCAATACGGAGAAGGCTGACAAGTCGGAGAGATTTCTGGCGGAGATGGAAGGCACCGAGGAGTAACGCCGGATACCTGATATAGAAGACGGAAGATAAATAGAATTTACGAGATACGAAAGAGGATGTGACGAAAAAGTCATGTCCTTTTTAGTTTGGCAAAAAGGAGGTTTACATAATATGGAAGAGGATTTCAAAGTAATTGACAACTACCTGATGATAAGGATGCCAACAGAGATAGATCATCACAAATCGGTTGACATAAGTAAAAGAGCAGACCGATATATCATGTCGAAAAAGGTGGGAAATGTGGTGTTTGATTTTGAGCGGACGACCTTTATGGACAGCTCGGGCGTGGGCGTCATTCTGGGTCGCTACCGGAAGATCTCCTGCTTCGGGGGAAAGGTGTACGCAGTCAATGCGGGCAGCAGGATCCGGCGGCTGCTTTTGCTGTCAGGATTGGAAGATCTTGTCGAGCTGATTGAGAATTAAAATGAGTGGTAAGAAAAGGAGGAAGATATGATCGAGGTTATAGACAAGAAAGATTATACACAGATCACAAATGAAATGCGTCTGGAGTTTGCGGCGGTATCAGACAATGAGTCTTTCGCCAGAATGGCGGTGGCGGCGTTTATCTCGCCGTTAAATCCTACTCTTGAGGAACTGTCCGATGTAAAGACCGCGGTATCCGAGGCAGTGACCAATGCGATCATCCACGGCTACGGGAACCGTGGATGCATCACTGAGCGTGTTTTGATGAACTGCGAGCTGAAGGGAGACGTACTGGAGGTGGAAGTCATAGACCGGGGCGTGGGGATAGAGGACGTGGACCGGGCGATGCAGCCCCTCTTCACCACCAGGCCGGAGTGGGAGCGTTCCGGAATGGGGTTTGCTTTTATGGAAGCCTTTATGGACGACCTGGAGGTGCTTTCCGAGCCGGGGCAGGGGACGCTGGTACGCATGTATAAAAAGATAGGTCTGGGCAGCTGGATCGTCAGCGAGGAATAGCCTATGGAGGAGACTGCCGTACTTATTGAACGATCACAGTCAGGAGATAAAGAGGCAAGAGAGATACTGATAGAGGAAAATCTGGGGCTGGTACGCCATATCGTCAAGCGTTTTATCGGGAGAGGATACGATCCGGAAGATTTGTTTCAGATCGGCTGTATCGGCCTGATCAAGGCGATCGACAAGTTTGATCTGCAATTCGATGTGCGGTTCTCAACTTATGCAGTCCCTATGATCCAAGGGGAGATCAAGCGGTTTCTGCGGGATGACGGCATGGTGAAGGTGAGCCGCACCCTGAAAGAGAACGGCTGGAAGATCAAACAGGCGGCTGAGCACCTGTCGCAGCTCTACGGCAGGGAGGCTACCTTGCAGGAGCTGTCCGCGGAGACGGCGCTGTCGGTGGAAGATATCGTGATGGCGCTGGATGCCAATGTGGAGGTGGAGTCCATCTATAAATCGGTCTACCAGTCTGACGGCAATGAGATCTATCTGGTGGATCAGGTGGTGGATGGCGCTGGCGGCTGCACGGCTGGGCTAAGCCATGCAAACGAGGATGCAGAGAAAGAAAAAATCCTTAATCATATGCTGTTGGAGCAGCTTTTGGCGACGCTCCCGGAGACGGAGAGGCAGCTCATCCATATGCGCTATTTTCAGGAAAAGACCCAGGTGGAGGTGGCCAAAGCCCTGGGGATCAGCCAGGTGCAGGTGAGCCGAATGGAGAAGAGGATTCTGCTGCATTTGAGGCAGGAGGTGGGGTGAGAAACGGGGATATTGTGCTGTTCATGCCGTGGGGCTTTGATTTGAAAGCAGAACACCCGGCGGGAAAGGAGAGATTGAAGCACACCGTTGTAGCACAAAATTAGGGGTAGAAAATTTACATTTGACCCAAAAAACAATA
>CAMWMO010000440.1 GCA_947175305.1 uncultured Lachnospiraceae bacterium | reverse complement strand
TTCAAAAGTTAATTCTGACATAATTTTGAACCTCCTCGATAATATTGTTTGGGGTGGAAGCCCCTGCTGTAATACCCACCAGTCGGACAGATTTAGGTAAATTTAAATGCAAGTCGTCGAGTGTCTGTATATAGTAGGTCATTTCACACTCCTGCTTGCAAATCTCATAGAGTTTTCTTGTGTTAGAACTATGATTCCCACCTATAACTATCATTACATCGACCCGAGCCGCAAGTTCTCTGGCCTCGGCCTGTCGCACTTCCGTAGCGTTACATACAGTATTCACAACACTAACATTGTAACCTTTTTCCCCGAAAATTTCAACCACATCTTGAAATTTCTTGTAGTTAAATGTCGTTTGGGAAACGATACAGAGTTCCTGCCCTTCCTGACAGGTAAACTTTTCCGCCTCCTCCTCGCTCCCGATCACAAAGGTCACCGCATCAGACCATCCTCTGGTCCCCTCCACTTCAGGGTGTCCTTCATTTCCCACGATCACAATGGTTTTTCCTGCCCCGCTCTCCTTCTCCACAATATCGTGGATCCGTTTGACAAAGGGACAGGTGGCGTCCACCACCTCAAATCCCAGTCCCTTCAGCTTTTCACAGACAGTTCTCTCCACCCCGTGGGACCGAATAATCACGGTGCCCTTCTCCTCCCCGGACAGCTTTTCGGCTTCTTCGAGACCTGAGAGTACCCTTACGCCCTTTTCCTGCAGATCCCGGACCACCTCTTCGTTATGTATGATAGACCCATAGGTATAAATGGGCCGCCCGTTCTCCTGTCTGGCCGCTATCTGCTCATATACGGTATCCACTGCACGCCTGACGCCAAAACAGAAACCGGCGTGTTCCGTAAGGATCACTTCCATCACATTACCCCTCCCTGTCACAAAGCGTGATCACAGCGTCTACCACCTCATCTATCGTCATGTGGGAAGAATCCAAAAGCACTGCGTCTTCCGCCTGCTTTAAGGGCGATATCTCCCTGGTCATATCCTGTCTGTCCCGCTCCACAATATCCTTCTCTATGGTATCCAGATCGCAGGTCTCGCCCTTTGCCGTCAGTTCCCTGTACCGGCGCAGCGCCCTCTCGTGGCTGTCCGCAGTCAGGTACACCTTCACTTGGGCGCCCGGCAGCACACAGGTGCCGATATCTCTGCCGTCCATGACCACATCCTTATCCGCCGCCAGCTTCTGCTGCAGCTGCGTTAATTTTCGGCGCACATTGGGATTCGGACTGCTGATGGAAGCCATTCTGCCTACCTCCTCCGTGCGGATATAGCTATTCACGTTCTCACCGTTTAGATACACCACCTGCTCGCCATTCTCGTAGCCGATGGTAATATCCGCATGCTCGCACTTCTCGTCGATCTGCTCCGGCGTCGCCTGCTCCCGGATCAGATACAGAGCCATAGCCCGGTACATAGCACCCGTATCCACATAGATGTACCCTTTCTTTGCCGCTATCTTTTTCGCGATCGTGCTCTTTCCTGCTCCCGCAGGCCCGTCTATTGCAATATTAAAACTCATCTTGCTTCTCCTTTCCATTATCTCTGCAGCCTTTCCCGGCCAGATATCCCGTAGACCAGGCGATCTGCAGATTAAATCCTCCCGTCAATGCATCCAGATCCAGAATCTCTCCTGCAAAATAAAGCCCCCGCACCATCTTGGATTCCATGGTGGAAGGATTGACCTCCCTTACCGCCACGCCGCCCTGGGTGATCACGGCCTCCTCAAAACCACGCTTCCCCTGCACCTGCATAGTAAACTGCTTGGTCAACTCCGCCAGACTCCTACGCTCCTGTCTGGTGACCTCATGCACCTTCTTTTCCGGATCAATCCCTGTCCTCTCTATCATAACAGGAATCAGCTTGGCAGGATAGAGACCACCCAGCGCATTTTTAAACTGTCTGTTTGCATTTTCCTCAAAATCCCGCAAAATTCTCTTATCCAACTGCTCCGGTTCCAACGCCGGTTTCAGATCCACCGTCAGACACATATCCGCCGGATCTTTTGCCTTTCCATAATAACTGCTGGCTGACAGAACCAGAGGCCCGCTCACGCCAAAGTGGGTAAAGAGCATCTCCCCAAAGCCCTGATAGAGTTTCTTTTTTCCACAGGTCATCACAAGGGACACATTCTTTAACGATAACCCCTGTAATTTTTTGCACCAGTCCTCACGGATCTCCAATGGCACCAGTGCAGGTGCACACTCTTTCACCTTATGCCCCAGATCCTGCGCCATACGATGCCCGTCTCCCGATGATCCCGTTGTCCGATAAGACAGGCCGCCCGTAGCTAAAATAACGCTCCCGGCCGGAATCTCGCTTCCATCCGCCAGACGTACCCCCGTTACCTGCCCCTCCTCTGTCAAAATCGAGCGCACAGCACTGCGAAGCCGTATCTGCACCCCGTTCTTCCGAAGAAGCCTCTCCAGCGCCGCCGTCACGTCCGAGGCATGGTCGGAGACCGGGAATACCCGCTCGCCCCGCTCCACTTTTAAAGAACAGCCGTTTTCTTTCAAAAGTTCCATAAAACGACTGTTATCAAATTCATGGAAAGCACTGTATAAAAATTTAGGATTGCTCACAATATTTTCAAAAAACTTGTCATTACTGCAGGCATTGGT
>CAMWMO010000439.1 GCA_947175305.1 uncultured Lachnospiraceae bacterium | reverse complement strand
ATGCTAAACGGCATGATTTTATCTTCGCAGGATTATAAGATCACGGGGTATACCAACAACGTGAACAAGGGAACCGCCAAGCTGACCATCCAGGGATTGGGTGATTACGGCGGCACCAAGACGGTGACCTTCAAGATAAAAGGGAAGAGCCTGCTCAGTCAATTGTTTAGGTAATTATTGTAAAATACTTGCATAAATTTTATAATTGAGTAAAATAGAAGTGTATGCAATGTGAGTCGTCGAATGCCGATACAGGCATTTGACGACTACATATAGTATAAAATGAAGGGATGATCCCTATATGGCGGGATTTGAAGTTGCAGGGAGAAGACTGCGGACCGAGGCGGAATACAAGGCTGCTCTCCGCGATCAGGAACTCATTCAGAAAATTCGCTCTCAGGTTGATATGGAACAGCCCGGGGAGGTCATTACCTTATATGCCGACCTAAAGGCCGGGAAGTACCGTTTCGAGACAGTGGTCGGGAATGATTTCGACGATGAGATATTCGAACTTGCCGAGGACTATAAAAAACAGGGATACGATAAGAACAGCAAGCTTTCCGGTAAAAAACGGAAACAGAAGCCGAAACAAAAATCGAAACAGGCGTCAAAGAAGCAGAATAGGAGCGGGAAACAGAAACAGATTTCTCTGGAAGATTTTGACGCTGACATGCAGAAGGAAATTCTGGCGCAGATCAAAAGACGCGACAGACGTCGCAAACTGCTGATCGTTCTCTGTAGTATCATGGCGGCGGGGTGTTTTGGTTATTTTGGAGTGTATTCGTATTTTGTCGAAAAAAATGAAATAGATTATGAAAATCTGGCTCAGTTGAAAGGTGACAGTGCACTGACCGGCGGCCTCTTTCAAGGTGTGACCATACATTACACGGAGGAAGAGGAGATCGAGCTGGAGGTGCTGGAGGAGTACCAGACTTTATACAATAAGAACAGAAAACTAATCGGATGGCTTAAAATTGACGATACAATTATAGATTATCCTGTGATGCAGACCGCTAATAACGAGTATTATCTGGATCATAATTTTAATCAGGAGTACGATAAGAACGGCAGTCTCTTTTTGGATAAGGACTGCGATGTAGTACACAGAAATACCAATTTGATCATATACGGGCATCATATGAAGTCCGGTAAGATGTTCGGCGCTCTGAACAGCTACAGCAGCAAGGAGTATGCCGAGAAACATTCGTTGATTCAGTTTGACACGATCTATGAGAAGGGCACTTACGAGGTGATGTATGTGTTCCGCTCCAGAATTTACAACGAGGATGAAGTGGTGTTTAAATATTATCAGTTCTTTGACGCCGCTTCCGCCACAGAGTTTGATTCTTATATGCAGGAGATGGCGGCCATATCGCTGTATGACACAGGGGTGACAGCCAGCTACCGGGATGAACTTCTGACACTGTCCACCTGCGACAGCTCCGAGACCGACGGCAGATTCGTCGTAGTGGCTAAGAGAATTAGTTGAGGAACAAAAGACTGGTTGACATAAATCAGAATGTGTGAAGGGAATGAGGAGATACAACATGGCAAAGAAAGCAGCAGTGAAAAAGCCCAGAAGAAGATTAAAGAAGACAGCAAGGCGCAGCCTGGCGGCGGTATTGATGATCACGGCTATCGTTGTGGCAGCAATTCCTGTGCCGGAGAACCTGGCTGTGAATCCGGGCGCCCGCGCTGGGGAAGAGATTGAATCCCCGGTGGCGTATGTGGAAGGGGATGTGAAAGCACCCAGCGAGCCTAATCCGTTCGTTGTCGGCCCGACTGATTTTGGATATTCAGACGATGAAACGGAAGTGGAAAAGCATATTGAGCAAGCTATAAATGGGGGCGGATATAAGAATATAAAATTGACGCCTACGGAAATTGTGACCCGCTACGAGGGCGAGTTATACCTTACTTGGCAGTTTTTGTTTGAGCCCAACGGACAGAGGGGGCGTCTTTATAAGTATAACAGTTTATTCCCGGCGGAAACCGTGAATTTGGGTCTTCAGCCTGATCTGCATTATTTTATTGTATATGATAACGCTTATGAGACATATTTTTTGCATCCGGAAAATTTAAAAACAACAGGCGACCCTGACGATGAAACGATTCCCCGTATGGATAACTTGAGTAGTTCTACGAAGGATGAAGAAGATATAATTGATTTTTGGCCTACGAAGCCGATAAACTATACCCATAAGAATATGGATCGGAATACTTATGAATTGTCTCTGGACGAGAAAGCGATCGTTTTTTTTGAGACTTACTTTCCGAATGATTTTACGGCGGCAACGAATCGATTCAAGGCTTATTGGGAGGAGTACGAGAAAGTACGGAATGATGCCATCAAGGCTGGTAAAACTCCTGAAGAAGCCAAAGCGGAAGCAGATGCCCTGGAGGAACCGGAGAAGCTTAGCAAAGCGCCCTCTGATCTGGATGAGGCGGGCCGGGTGAAATTTTTTTGCGAGCATAACAGAGATTTAAAAGGAACAGGCTATACCCTGCAGAAAGTGACGGACAGCAGATATGGCGTAAGTCTGTCGGAGAACCGGAGAGTCTATGTGGCGCATGGAGGTTCTCTGCCGGCTGATGACAATTTCAGCGATTATAAAGATGTGAATGGTTATCTGGTACAGCGGGACAATAACA
>CAMWMO010000438.1 GCA_947175305.1 uncultured Lachnospiraceae bacterium | reverse complement strand
TGTAAGCGCAGAGTAATAGGGTGGATTTAGTCCGCCCTCAAAAAATTGTATAATGATTGCTAGAAAACGCGAGCATTTTGCTCTGCCTTCAGCGCTAGAGGCAAGCGTTTTACTCTATCTTCAAGGAGCAATCATTATGAACGCAAATGTTGTAAGAAAACCTGAACAGATCAGGCTTATCACGGAATGCCGCCGGAGTGGTCTCTCAGACTATCAATGGTGCAGAGAACAGGGAATCAATCCCGGAACTTTTTATAACTGGGTCAGCAAGCTGAGAAAAGCCGGTTATGTAATTCCCGATTCAGAAAGTAAGGTTTATGGAACTCCTGCCATGCAGGAAATAGTCAAACTGGATCTGGTGACGCGCGAGACATCTACCCCTGACATGGCAACGCAAAATACCAGCCATAAAGCCTCAGCATCTATCCCCTGTATCGCAGCAGAAATAGAATACGGAAATATCAGGATACGTCTCTTCAATGGGGCAGACGACCTTGTGATCCAAAATACGCTTAAGTGTATCGGAGGTATGTCCCATGCTTGGTGATATTTCCGGTGCTGTAAATATTTACATCATTACAGGTTACACCGACATGAGAAAGAGCATAGATGGTCTGTGTGCCATCGTAATGTCCCAGCTGCACAAGGAGCCCTGCGGTAATTCCATCTATCTTTTTTGTGGTAAACGCTGCGACCGCATCAAGGTCCTGCTTCGCGAGCCGGATGGATATGTCCTTTTATATAAAAGGCTTGATGTCATCCATGGCAGATACCGCTGGCCAAGGAACAGTTCAGAGGTAAAACCCATTACCTGGCAGCAATTCGACTGGCTCATGTCGGGTCTTGAGATCGAACAGCCAAAGGCCCTCCGGACAGCCAGAAACCATTGACTTTACTGGATTTTTCGCCTGTTTTATAGTATAATTAAGATATCAAAAACAGGAGAAATAGCATGCCACATTCAGCCAGGGACATCCAGCTTACAGAGCTTAAGGATACCATTTCAAAACTGAATGAACTGATCGTGACACAGACCAGGTCAATGGATTCTTTACAGAAAACCATTGAGGATCTGCGTCAGGAGTTAAGCAATAAGCAGGCGGAAGTGGACTACCTGAAAGCCAAACTGTTTGGCTCTTCCAGCGAGAAGCTGAAAACGCCTTTTCCCGGTCAGATGAATCTGTTTGCAGAGGAACTTCCGGATGACAGGATCCCCGAGATCATAGAACCGGAGATCATAGATGTTGCAGCCCACAAAAGAGAACGCAAGCCCAAGGCAACGTACGAGGAGATGTTTGACAATCTTCCCCGCAGGGAGGTTGTGTTGGATTCTTTAACGGACGAGGAAAAGAGCTGTCCTATCTGTGGCACCCCAATGGTACCCATTGGTACGGAGATCGCCCGGACAGAGCTTGTCTTTCATCCGGCAGTCTTGGAGCGTGTCGATTATATGGCGGCCACCTATGAATGCCCGGACTGTAAGGATTCGCCTGAACCGCAGTTCATCAAAGAGGAAGGTGCTGCTCCTCTGGTTCCCCACAGCTATGTATCCTCCGGTCTGGCTGCCCACGTCATGTATGGAAAATTCATCAATGCCCTGCCTTATTACCGGCAGGAGAAAGATTTTGAAAATCAGTTTGGAGTAAAGATCGGGCGCGGCACCATGGCACACTGGACGATCTACTGTGCACAGAATTATTTCTCCCCGATGATCGGTTACTTCCGCCGTCAGCTTATAAAAAGGAAGTATGTTGCCGGGGATGAGACGCCCATCCAGGTGCTCAAAGAAGCTGACAGGCGGCCACAGTCAAAGTCCTATGTGTGGCTGTTCCGCTCCGGAGATGACGGACTGAGTCCGATCATCATTTATCAGTATCATCCGACAAGAAACGGTGATGCTGCGGCGAAGTTCTTTGCAGGATCGGCACCCGGCACCTACATCAATGTAGATGGATATGCCGGATACAACAAGCTGAAGGACTTCAAAAGATGCTGCTGCTATGCACACATCAGAAGATACTTCTTGGAGGCCATTCCCAAGGGTAAAGAAAAGGACTACACGGATCCTGCCGTGCAGGGATTCCTCTACTGCAATAAACTTTTTGAATACGAGCGGAGTTACCGGGAAAAAGGTCTCTCCTACAAGCAGATATATAACCGCCGTCTCAAGGATCAGAAACCTGTTGTAGAGGCTTTCCTGGCGTGGATCAATAAGCAGAACGCCCCAAATGGAAGCCGTCTGGCCAGGGCATTGACTTATGCCCGTAACCAGCAAAACTATATGATGACCTATCTTGAGGACGGACACTGCAGCATATCAAACAACTTAAGTGAGAACTCTATCCGTCCCGTAACAGTTGGGAGACGAAACTGGCTGTTCTGCGATTCCACAGATGGAGCAGATGCCAGCATGATGGTATATTCACTTCTTGAAACCGCCAGATCAAATGGTCTGAATCCCCAGAAATATCTGGAATACCTTCTTGAGGCCAGACCAAACGAAAACATGTCTGATGAAGAACTTGAAAACATGGCACCTTGGAGTCCAGCAGTTCAGAAATGCTGTGTCAATAAATCATAGAGTATTGAAAGTGAAAATCCGGGAGTTTCCCGGATTTTTCAAAAGGGAATACCCTATTACTCAGCGCTTAC
>CAMWMO010000437.1 GCA_947175305.1 uncultured Lachnospiraceae bacterium | reverse complement strand
GTCTGCTTATACTGGCGGTTGGACAGCTTCAACAGGGAAATGATCTCCTCCGTATTCTTCCGGTCAAGGTTCCCTGTAGGCTCGTCCGCCAGCAGAATTGCGGGCTGATAGATCAATGCCCGCCCGATTGCCACCCTCTGCTGCTGCCCTCCGGAAAGCTGTCCCGGAAGATGCTCCAGCCTGTCACCTAACCCTAATGTCCCAACAATATCATCAAACCGCTCCTTACCCGGCTTCTTATTATCCAGAAGCATAGGCAGAATGATGTTCTTCTTTACATTGAGCGTAGGGATAAGGTTATAAAACTGTTAGATAAGCCCTACCTTGCGCCTGCGGTACTGTGCCAGCCGCTCCTCCCCAAGCGTTGCTATGTCCGTATCTTCCACAAATATCTTCCCGCTTGTGGGACGGTCAACACCGCCTAAAAGATGGAGCAGCGTTGACTTGCCGGAGCCTGATGCCCCGATAATTGCAACGAACTGCCCCCTTTCCACCTGCCGGTCTACATGATCCAAAGCCGTCACCATTGTCTGTCCCGTCCCATACTGCCTGGTCAGGCCCTCGGTCCTCAAAATATCCATAAACAGCACCTCTCTTGTTTTTAAGTATGCAACAAGCCCTGCCGCGCAGGACTTGGAACTTCCTTACATACTACCACCCTTATGTGCTAATTCGGTGACAATGGTAAAATTTAATACAGAATCTTGCACCCCCTGTCTTAGCATTTTCTGCCGTGACTGTCCCATTTTCCTTTTCAATGATGGATTTTGACAGGGCAAGCCCGATTCCCACACTGTCTTTTGAAGAACCTGCCCCACGGTAGAACCGCTCAAACAGATGGGGAATGTCTGCTTCGTCAAATCCCCCGCCGCTGTCCTGAATGACAACTTCCGTATAGATAGGGTTGTCCTGGCAGGCGATACTGATATTCCCCTGCTCTGGCGTATGCTCCATACAGTTTTTGATGATATTCCCAAATGCCTCGCTGCACCATCCGAAATCACCGGTAAGCAGAATCCCGTCAGCTCCCTGTATCTCAAAACATATCCCTTTTTCTTCCATCTGCCGAACAAAAGGCTGGACTGCATCCACCAGCATCTCCTCTAGGTCAAACTCTTTTTCTTCCAGTGCCAGCACGCCCGCATCCAGCTTTGACAGGGTGAGCATGGAACCGACCAACTGCTGGAGGTGGCCGACCTGCCCCTCCATCCGCCTGATGTCATCCATGTCCTGTTCATCCCATGCTCTCTTTTTCAGCAGGGAAAGGGTAAGCCCTATGGATGCCGCCGGGGTCTTTAGCTGGTGGGATAAATCCGCCATGTTGTCCGCAAGATTCTTCTTTGCCTTCTGCGCCTGCTCCCGTTCTTCCCGCAGAAGCACCACCGCTTTATAGATGCTGTCCTCCAAAGCGGAACTGGTATCATCCTGCATCAGGGTGTCATACTGCCCCTCCATGATCCGGTCAAGATAGCCGGAAAGCGCCGCTGTCCTCTTTTCTGTTTCACGCACCTTTGTCCGCCAGTAAAGTACGAAAGAAAACAGCATGGGCTGTATGATACAGAAAGGAACAGCATATGCCGCTGCCCCAAACCACGCCGGGACAAAAGAATATACATCCCTCCCATAACCATACTGCCCTAAAATTTCATCCCCCGCATCCCTCAAGCCATCACCAGACTTGTATAGATGCATGATATCCCCAAGCTGCTCCGGGGCCGCAGTCCCCACAGCCCCGGCCATATCCGCGATGCCGTTTCTGATATAGTTTTCCACCAGATACAGGACTGCGCTGCCTGCCAGAACGCACAGGCAGACTGAAAGTACAATTCCACATATTAAAATCCTGTTCCCCTGCTTTTTATCCCTCATAGTCCACCACCTTATATCCAAATCCCCGGACGGTCAGGAGCATCTTCGGCATCTGCGGATGATCCTCCACCTTCTGGCGCAGGCGCTTTACCAGTGTGGTAAGCGTATTGTCATTGACATAATTACCATCCACATCCCACAGCTTTTCCAGAATCTGCTCACGGGTAATGGTCTGGTTCTTATGCTCCAAAAACAAGAGCAGAAGCTGGTATTCATTCGGTGTCAGTTCCACCAGACAGTCTTTTTTATACACTTTGGATGCCTTTTTATTGATACAGACATCACCGCAGTAAAGGTTGTCATCCTCCGGCTTCCTGTTCCTCACCCTGCGCAGCAGAGCCCGTATCCTTGACACAAGGACATCCATGTGGAAAGGCTTTGTCACATAATCATCCGCCCCAATGGACAGCCCCCGCACCACGTCCTGTGCTTCATCACGCACAGTCAGCAGTATGACGGGAATGGCTGTATTTTCACTGAGATAACGGCAGAATGTAAAACCGTCCCCGTCGGGCAGGTTCAGATCCAGCAGGCATAAATCAATCCCGCTGTCCAGATATTTCCGGGCCTCTGCGAGACAGTTTGCTGCATATACAGCTAACCCTTCCTCTCGCAGGTTTCGGCACAGACCATCCAACAGCTCCATGTTGTCTTCAACTATCAAAATCTTATCCATACAAGTTCCCCTTTCTTTGGGAGTATGGCTTTATTATGCCACTGTTCGACCTTATCTTCAACTTTTCCTATGCAAATAGCTTTTATTTCTTATCAGTTTAATGTATATATGCA
>CAMWMO010000436.1 GCA_947175305.1 uncultured Lachnospiraceae bacterium | reverse complement strand
GTTATATATGAGGTGAATGTCAGACAATATACGGAGGAGGGAACTTTTCAGGCGTTCTCTGATCATTTGCAGGAGTTAAAAGATATGGGGATTACGACATTGTGGTTTATGCCGATTCACCCTATATCGGAAACGAAGCGCTCAGGAGTGCTTGGCTCCTATTATTCCATAACGGATTACTGTGCGGTAAATCCTGAATTTGGGACGGCTGAAGATTTCGGGGCATTAGTTGAAAAGGCGCATGATATGGATTTTCATGTGATGTTGGACTGGGTAGCTAACCATACCGGATGGGACTGTGCGTGGATAACGGAGCATCCGGATTGGTACACACTGGATGAACAGGGCAGCATTATTTCACCGGAAGGGATGGGCTGGCCGGATGTTGCGGATCTTAATTATGATAACAGTGAAATGAGAGCGGAGATGATCCGTTGCATGAAATACTGGGTGGAAGAATATGATATCGACGGCTTTCGGTGTGATTTTGCCGGCGGAGTTCCGTTAGATTTTTGGGAGGAAGCAAGAGCGCAATTGGAAGAGGTTAAGTCTTTGTATATGCTGGCGGAGGATGATCAGACAAAAGAGCTTTTGAATTCGGCGTTTGACTTGAACTATAACTGGGGGCTTTACGATGCAATGTTAGAGGTTGCAAAGGATAATAAAAAAGCAAATATATTAAAGATTTATATTCCGGATAATTTTCCGGACGGAGCCTATGCATTGAATTTTTTGGATAATCATGATAAAAATTCTTACGAAAGGACGATTATGGAAGGCTTTGGGACAGACAGCCTGCCGGCAATGTTCTCTCTTATCTATACGATTCCCGGTGTTCCGCTTGTCTACACCGGTGATGAGATCGGATTAAATCATAATATTGCCTTTATGGAAAAGGACACAGTGGATTGGGAAAGCTCAGACTGCTCTTACAGGGAGCTGCTGGCGAGACTGGGAGAGATTCGAAGCGAGAATCCGGCGCTTTATTGCGGTAATTATGGCGGTGGGATCAATTATTACGAGACAGATAATAAAAATATTTTTGCTTTTTACCGTCAGAAGGATGACAACTGCATTAAATGTATTTACAACTTATCAAAGCGGGAACAGACCATAGATGTATCTGAAATAATTGACGGAACGGAAACTGTCTTACTGCATGGAGAAGGGGAAATGGAGGAGCATCCGGTCAGTGAAGACGGATTGGATGGAGAAGTGACGTTACAGCCATGGGAATTTTGGATCATAGCAGGAAAGGAAGGGTGATGGAATGGGTATGGCAAAAGAAAAAAGTATGGAAAAAGAACGAATGGCAGGCGTTTTGATGCCGGTTGCCTCTCTGCCGTCCGAGGACGGGGCTGGTAGTTTCGGAGAGGAGGCATATAGGTTCGTAAAGATATTGGCGCAGACGGGAGTGAAGATCTGGCAGATTCTTCCGCTGAATCCGCTGGGATTCGGAAATTCTCCGTATCAGCCGTATTCTTCATTTGCAGGAGATGAACTGTACATAGATATCGGGCTTCTGGAGAAGGAAGGCTATCTGCAACAGAAGAGAAAGCCTTTTGTGCATAAGGGGACTTCTGAGCGAATTGCGTATGACCGGGTCAGGGCTTATAAGGAGCCGTATTTAAGGGAAGCATACCGTAACTTTTGGGAAAAGGAAAGTGAGCAGCAAGGGTTCCGGAAGTTTCGGGAAATGGACTGGGTCTATCCATATGCCGCGTTTATCGCTTTAAAAAAACAGAATAGAGGGCGTTGCTGGAATGAATGGCCCAAGGAGCAGCAGGAGTGGATTTTAGATCGGAAATATGATATCAGTCATCTGGAGGAAGAAATACAGTACCAGATGTTTCTGCAATATATGTTCTTTTGTCAATGGAGCCGTTTGAAGAAATATGCAAATAAAAACGGAGTGCGTATTATGGGGGATATTCCGTTTTATGTAGGAATTGATTCGCTGGACGTCTGGCAGTGCAGGGAGGACTTCCTGCTGGATGAGGACGGAAGACCACGGTTTATAGCGGGAGTACCGCCGGACTATTTTAGTGAGACAGGGCAACGCTGGGGGAATCCTATTTATGACTGGGAGAATCTGGAAAAAAATAATTTTCATTTTTGGGTAAAACGGTTAAAATATAGTTGTAAACTATATGATATCATTCGGATTGATCACTTTCGGGCATTTGATACCTACTGGAAAATACCGTCTGCCTGTGAAACGGCAGTGGACGGGGAATGGGTGGAAGCTCCGGGGTACAGGGTTTTCGACAGAGTATTAGAAAAACTTCCTGATATCCAGATTGTGGCGGAAGATTTAGGGGACTTGCGGGACGAGGTGCTGAAGCTGCGGGACTATTATCATTTCATAGGAATGAATATAGCTGAGTTTTCCCTGTTTTCTGCGGAGGATGTGAAAGAGCATCAACTGATTTATACAGGAACTCACGATAACCAGACTGTTGCAGGCTGGTATCAGGATCTGGACGAAAAGGAAAAGAAGAAAGTCAGAAGAAAACTGATGTGCTTTGGAATGCCGTGGGAAAGCGTTTCTTCTAAAATGGTTCGATTCGTGTACCGGAGTAAAGCATGTATGGCAATTGTTCCTCTGATGGATATTCTTGAGCGGGACGATGCGGCAAGACTGAATACACCGGGTACAGT
>CAMWMO010000435.1 GCA_947175305.1 uncultured Lachnospiraceae bacterium | reverse complement strand
GTATGATGAGGTCTATCCGATGTACGGATTCGCCTACAACAAGGGATACGGTGCGCAGGCGCACATAGAGGCGCTGAAAAAACACGGGCCCTGTCCTATTCACAGAAATTCCTTTATCACACATTTTTGCGAGGTGCGCGATTGAATCTGGGAAATATTTTTAATAAAAGAGATACTAAGAGTGTCAGAGCGGGCGAAAGTGTACGCTCGGCGGATTCTGTCAGCAAGGGAGAACGTCTCATGCGTCTGCAGAATGAGGTGCGCAGCTTAAAGCCGGGGCAGACCCTGCAGGGAACGGTGGTCGGTCGAAACGGTAACTCCGTACAGATCGAATTGGCGCAGGATTTCACCATTAACGCCAAGGTGGATAAGAGCGTGAGTCTTGCCTTGGGGCAGATGATGAGCTTTGAGGTCAAGGCAAACAGCAGCTCTTTCATGTCGCTGGCGCCCCTTTATACGAATACGGCGAATACGGCTACGATCCTGCGTGCCCTGGCGGCGGCGGGGCTGCCGGAAACAACGGAAAATATGGAGATGGTGGCTAAAATGATGGAGGAGGGAATGCCGATCGATAAGGAGTCCATCCTGAACATGAGTCGGCAGCTTCTTGAATTTCCGGGACAGGATCCTACCTCCATCATACAAATGACCCGTCTGGAACTGCCCGTGACAGCGGAAAATATAGAACAGTTTGAGCAATATAAAAATGCCACGCATCAGATACTCTCAAGCGTGGATACCATAACGGAGGAACTGCCTCAGGTTTTTCAGCAGCTGGTGCAGGAGGGGCAGGCCGATAAGGCGCTTGCCTTCTATGAAGCCGTTCTGGCGGCATTTTCGGAGGATAGCGGCGCAGAGGACGGCACTGTTACATTGCAGGGAAACACGGCTGACATGCTTCAGGCGGGGGAGACAGCGGCGAATGAGGCGGAACTGGGAGGGAATCCGGAGTCTGTGGCGGAGAATTCCCAAGGGCAGAACGGAGAAGTCCCTGTTGCGGCGGAGCAGACTCCCTTGCCTGAGACGGCAGGACAGGAGAATAAAATAACAGGTGATCTGGCAACGACACTGGAAGAGATGATGCCGGATGAGGAGACCGGCAGAGAAAGCACACTCACCCAGGGCCAGTGGGAGCGGCTGGGGGATGCACTGCGGGAGCTTGGACTGCATGAGCAGACTGCGGCTCAGATTAAAAACGGGGAGCTGGATTCCAAGGAGATTCTGCAGCTTGTCAGACAGTTTGTACAGAAGGCAGGTCAGTCGGATGCATCGGATCAGGCTTTGCATAAATTTTTGGGCGGCAGGGAGTTTCAGGAGCTTTTAAAGCAGGAAATAGGCCGTCAATGGACCATTGAGCCGAAGGATGTGGCGGATAAAAAACAGGTAGAACAGCTCTATGAGAGAATCAGGGAGCAGACCGCCAGACTTTCCCAGGCTCTTGACACAGCGGGAAAGAGCGATGCACCGGCGGCGAGAAGTGTGCAGAATCTGCAGAACAATGTGGATTTCATGAACCAGATGAATCATTTGTATACCTATGTACAGCTTCCGCTTAAAATGTTGGGGAACAATGCGCACGGCGATCTCTACGTCTATACCAACAAAAAGAATCTGGCGGCAAAGGACGGGCAGGTGAGCGCGCTTTTGCATCTGGATATGGAGCATCTGGGGCCTTTGGATGTCTATGTGACGATGAAGGATAAGCAGGTGTCTACCAATTTTACGGTGATGGACGACAGCATTCTGGATCTGATCGAAAAGCACATCCATATTCTGAATAAGCGTCTGGAGGACAGGGGATATTCTCTGAAAGCACAGATGCATGTAAAAGAGGAGAATGCGGAGGAGGAAGAGACCTCCGTTATGCAGACCCTTCTGCACCAACAGAAAAACATTTCGGTATTGAGCCGGACGTCCTTTGATATGCGCGCCTGACCGCGCGGGAAGAAAGAGGAGAAGATATGGCAGAAAAAAAGGGAGAGAAGGTAAAACAGGCGATCGCCCTGGAGTATGATCCCGAAGACGAGGCACCCCGCGTCATAGCTTCCGGACGAGGTGCATTGGCGGAGCGTATCATTGAGAAAGCGAAAGAGGCAGATGTGCCGGTCCACCGGGATGATAAACTGGCGGATACGCTTTCCAGGCTGGAGATCGGGGATATGATCCCGCCGGAGCTGTATGAGGTGGTGGCGGAGATCCTGATCTTTGTGGATTCCATGGATAAGGTAAAAGCCAAGATCGCGAAGGGTAAGTGAGGATGAATACGAGAAGAAAAGGGGCACAGAAGGAGGAACAGGTCTGTGCCTATTTACTTTCCAGAGGCGTGAAGATCGTGGAACGGAATTTCCGCAGCCGCCTCGGAGAAATAGATATCATAGGCTATGACGGGGAATACCTGGTCTTTTTTGAGGTAAAATATCGTGCCGGGCACAGTAAGGGCAGTGCGGCGGAGGCGGTAGGGTTCGTCAAACAGCGAAGGATCTGTCAGGTGGCGGATTATTACCGTATGCTGCACCACTGTGCGGAGGATACGCCGCTGCGTTTTGATGTGGTGGCAGTGGATGCGGATAAGGTGAATTGGATCAAAAATGCCTATGACTATATCATTAGGGCGTAACGGGAGGATTTACCGATGGACTGGTACAGACATAAAAACAGCGCAC
>CAMWMO010000434.1 GCA_947175305.1 uncultured Lachnospiraceae bacterium | reverse complement strand
ATATTTGTGGGTGTAGTGATTCACCGGAACGCGTGGCAGAAGTGAATGCCATCAATAAAGCGAAACGGGAGAAAGCGGCTGCACGGCGCAAAGCGAGTCTGGAGCGGAGTCAGGAAGAGGCAGATGTGCGGAGACAGCAGTTTGAGATCGCTTATAAAAAACAGACTATGGAGGAAGCTCTTTCGAAGCGTAGTGCAGATACAAGCAGGGTTATTTATATGTCTATGCCGGACGCTATGAGTTCTGCGGCTCTGACTGACAGAGAAGCCGCTAATAAAATAATGGGAGGTTTTTAGAACATATGGACATACGAGTACTTGGGCTATTGAACGATATTGCAGCGCAAAACAGCATCAATTCCTATACGGGTGTAGGAAACAGCTTGTCATTTCCGCAAGTTTTCTCTGACGTAATGGGATTAGGCCAGTTATCGACAGCGGATCTGTTTTCAGCGATATTTCCTGCAAATAATGTAAATGTAAAAGTCGGAAATTGTAACGTGACCGATAAAACCTGGCAGAGAATAGACTTTCCGTCATGGCGGTATTTTCAGGATAATGTGAGTGCTGACAGCCTGAACAGCTGGAGAGCGACAGGCGCAGAGCCGACGGGTATAGAAGCATACATACAACGGGAACTTAAGAAAGTGGGTTTCGGAGAAATGGCGGTGATCATTCCGGAAAACCTGCAGAAGAAAATGGGAGCCGACTCGGCGTATGCACAGGAGATCACAGAGAAACTGAAAAAATGGAAAACCGACTATGACGACATGGATAATGTGCTTGCCGCCTCTTACGGCAACGATCCTGTAGTACATCAAAAGTCCAAAAGCTACTGTGTCCGGTTAGATGAAGAAGGAAATGTGAAAAATTATATGGTAGTCAGCGGCGGTATGGATACAAAAGAATCAGATAAATCAAACGGTACAAGTAAAATATATCATCAAACACCGAAGAAAACGGTTGTAAGAGCAGCAAATCAAAGGACTGTTCAAAGAAGATACCGCAGTTGATGAAACTTTTCAGAGTTTTCAATCGTATTATTACTGAAAGAAGTACCAAGTTTCACACAGGAGGGCCGAAAAATGAGTGTTAATGGAATTGGAGTGACAGGATATCCGGGAACCGGATATGAAGTAAGAAAGACAGAAAGAAGTGTGACGGAAGGCAATTTTGCAAAACAGGCGGCAGAAGCGGCACAGGCGGCAGGACAGGCGACGGCCATTCTGCATGGCGCGGAGGAAGGATCAGGGGATATTACGATATTCTCAGGGGCAGAACTCGTGAGCGGTTCCTCTTATTCCGTATATAAGACACAGGACTTTTCCCCGGAAAACCCTGTGTATAAAGTGAAAATATGGGATCGGGCGGGAAATGTGACGGAACAGATGGTGGACGTGTCGAGGGTAGACCCGAAGAACTGCAGTACGGTCGAAATGTATGCTTACACCGCTGATCTGAAAGAAAGCGGAAAGGGCAGCTTTGAGGACACGGTTCTGAAGGCTGTAGTTGCAAAAGCCCAGAAGGATGCGGAGAGCAGAGGCGGTACATGGAGTTTTTCGGACAAGTTTGATTGGACAAAGATCGTGAATGATATCATGCAGTCGGAATACCGATACGGGGATTTGAAGGGCTACATGGAATGGAAGACGTTTTTAGGATTTCTGGATAAATAAGATGTTTAAGGAGCATCCGCTTTGGGGCGGGTGCTTTTTCTATATGCAGAGGGCGTTTCTCCATATTTGGAATGAAAAGCCCTTGAAAAGTAAGATACATTGTGAAAACCAACATTTTCTGCAAGGTCTATTATTTTATATGAGGTTTCAACCAGCTGCCTGGCGGCGATTTCAAGGCGATAATCTATTAAGTACTGTGAGAAACTTTTTCCGGTCAATTCCTTAAACAGCTTCATAAAATGGCTTGAAGAAAAACCGCAGATTGCTGCTGCATCCTTAACCGTGATTGCGTGGTCATAGTTTGACTGTATATGCAAAAGCAGATTCTTTAGCTTATCATAATTATTTTTCAAAGAAAGTTCAGCGGAACTTGGTGGAGAACTATACTGGGTTATATAGTGCATAATGGCAAAGAGATTTGATTTTACCATCAATTCATCGCTTGTATAGCTTTTTTTACGGTTTTCTATTAAATACATAATATGAGGGCGCAAAAAGCGGTTCAAATCAACTTCTGATTCGAGATAAGGGGAGGGCAATTTAGTATGACAATACAGTGGCTTAAAATATTTTTCGTAGCAGGTATCATTTGCCGAATAGTGCAACAATGAAAAATGGAACAGTATATTATAATATTCCATTTGGGCTTTTTGGTATTGTTCTATGGAGTGAACCATTTGAGGAGGTATGATAACAATGTCATCAGATTTTACAATATATTGATGGGATTGTACCGTAATAATGCCTTGTCCGCTGCGGATATAGATTACTTCCATTTCGTCATGCCAATGCAGCGGGTATGAAGAGAAGAATGCAGGAATATTTCCCTTGTAGACAATATAGGGGAAGGATAGCTGACCGTGTATTTGGGTTTCATGCAGTGAATCGTTATGCATATAGTTTTTCCTACTTTCTTTAAGAGTTTTGTGTCAAAAAACAGGGAATATTCTACAAGAATTATATAAAAAGAAATAGTATAATGCAAGAAC
>CAMWMO010000433.1 GCA_947175305.1 uncultured Lachnospiraceae bacterium | reverse complement strand
GATGTAGATTGTCTGGTGACCAGCGAGGAGGCGGGCGTGGAAAAGCCTTCGCCCGGGATTTTTGAGCGGTGCCTGAAAAAGCTTCGGATAGCGCCGGAGGAAGCCTGTTTCGTGGGGGATAAATACGAGAGAGACATAGAGGGTGCAGTGGCAGTAGGAATGCGCGCCATCTGGTTTTGCCCGGAGGGAGTGGAGGATTCACAGCGAAGCGAGGCGGAGAAGATCTGCGATATCGTGTCTGACTATGATACCCTGCGGGAGTTATTCTTTTCTAAGATTTTTGTGAAAGATTGATGAGGAGGACAACATGAAGCTTTCGATCGTAGTGCCATGCTATAATGAAAAAGATAATATACCGCTGATATTAGAGCGGTTCAGTGAAGTGATAAACGGAGAAGACCTGGAGGTCATTTTGGTGGATAACGGCTCCACGGATGGCAGCGCACAGGTGCTTGAGGAATTGCTTCCCCGCTATCCCTTTGCCAGAAAAGTGACCGTCGAGGTAAACCAGGGCTATGGTTACGGGATCTTACAGGGATTACGGGAGTGTCAGGGGGAGTATACCGGCTGGACGCATGCGGATATGCAGACAGATCCGGGGGATATCCTGAGAGCGCTGAAGATCATTCAGGAGGAGCGAGGGCTCGTCTTTGTAAAAGGAAATCGAAAAGGGCGTCCACTTTTCGATCAGTTTTTTACATGGGGCATGAGTCTGTTCGAGACCTGCTATCTGCACGAGAGGCTCTATGATATTAATGCCCAGCCTAATATTTTTCCCAAGATTTTTTATCTTGAGTGGGAGGAGCCGCCCTACGACTTTTCGCTGGATCTGTATGCTCTGTATATGGCTCGTAAGAAAGGGCTTAAGGTACTGCGTTTTCCGGTGGATTTCCCGGAGCGGGTACACGGGGAATCCAAGTGGAATACAGGACTTGCGTCCAAATGGAAATTTATCAAGCGGACTTTGGATTTCAGTGTAAGACTAAAGAAGGAACTGTAGTTTGGAATGGGAGGAAAAGATGGAGTACATAGCGCACAGAATCAATACGTTGGCGGAGCTTTTAGAACTCCCTGAGGAATACGGGGTGGAGCTTGATCTAAGAGATGATCTGAACGGGCGGATCTATATTTCCCACAATCCTTTTGAGGCGGGGGAGGATTTTGAGGAATACTGTAAGGCTTACCGCCACGGGACGATGATCATAAATATTAAGAGCGAACGCATTGAACATCAGGTTCTTGAGTATATGGAAAAGTATCATATTAAAAACTATTTTTTTCTGGATTCTTCTTTTCCGATGATTAAATTGCTCACAGACATGGGGATTACTCAGGTGGCGCTGCGATTCAGCGAGCTGGAAGGACTGGATACCATCCGCAATATGGCGGGACGGGCCGAATGGGTCTGGGTGGACTGCTTTACGAGGGTGCCAATCGACCGAGAGAGCTATCGGGAATTAAAATCGCTGGGATATAAGCTCTGCTTTGTCTCCCCGGAATTGGAGGGACAGGAGGAAAAGCTTACGGAATATAAGCAGTATATCGAAGAACAGGGGATCGAGTTCGATGCTGTCTGTACAAAGAGCTATCATATTAAAGACTGGATGTAGGGCTGAAGCGTCATAAGTTCTGACATGGAGGTAAGGATGCTTAAATTAGAAAAAGAATGGCAGAAAAGACTGGGGATGGCGGCGGCTATTGCGATCACCCTATTTGTCGGAATGCTTTTATTTTACAGACACTGGCAGTTCGAGCTGCCGCTTTACCCGAATGTGGATGAGCAGCTGTCGCTTGGCTGTATTTATGAACTGTTAAATCAACACCTCTATGCGGGGGACATTTACGTGTTGGACTTTTTCCGCTATCCCCATCTTACCTTTTATTATGCGGCGGTGGGTGCGCGGATCCTTGGTAAATTTCTGGCGGGAGTGGACACGGTTATACTTCTGCGCTATGTGGTCTGCGGCACCGCTCTTTTGTCGAACATCCTCGTATATTTCAGCGTTAAGATCATGACGGGAAGCCGCAAATTCGGCTATCTGGGTTTTCTGCTTTCTATGTTTTCTCTCTATGGCTATGCTTATCTGTATTACACGGGGCCGGATACCCTTATGTATGCTGTTGCCAACGGGATCTTACTGCTGGGGTGTCTGATCTGGCGGGATAGATCGGAGGAGAGGGTCGTCTATCTCTGGTATCCTCTGATGGCGATCTGCATCGGGCTTGCGATGGCGGCCAAGTATCACGGGATCGTGTTCGGTGTTTTCTGGCTGGCGTTGCATATCGGGAAGAAATACTGGAAAAGCTATCGCAATGATTTCCTCTTTTTCTTGAACTGTATCGTGTTAGCGCTTACATTTGTAGTTTGTAATTATTCACTATTCTTTCATTTCAAGACCTTTATCGGGGACAATCTGTATAACCTGAATCATTATGCATGGGGGCATCCCGGCATTGAGCACAACCTGCCGATCTTAGGATATTTGGAGGCTTATGCGCTTTCCTCCTACGGAGTTTTTGGGGGTGTGCTTATTCTTTTGGGGCTGGTGTACCTGATCCGCAAGAAGGATTGGGGAAGTCTGGTGCTCTTTTCGCTCATGCCGGTTTGCATTGTGCTTCTTTTGTCGAAATATCAGGTCGTTTTGGGAAGGAATCTGTCTCTGGTTCTGCC
>CAMWMO010000432.1 GCA_947175305.1 uncultured Lachnospiraceae bacterium | reverse complement strand
CAAAAGAACTGATCGACCAGGGACACTCTGTGATCTATTTTGGTGCGACCGGCCTTTTTGAACTTTTGTCGAGTACCGCCTTTGATTCTAAAAACAGAGATGAGCGGCGAAATATTTATTCTGATTTATATCAGTGCAATCTGCTCATCATCGACGACCTGGGAACGGAATTAACGAATCAATTCACCGCTTCTCAGCTCTTTTCTCTATTAAACGAGAGAAACATAGGCAGAAAGGCTACTGTCATTTCCACCAATCTGACCTTGCGGGAATTGCAGGACAGATACTCTGACCGCATTTTTTCCCGTATTACCAGCAACTTTAAGGTCTGCAAGCTCACCGGAGCAGACATCCGTATGCATCAGAAGAAACTGTCAAACAGAAAGTGAGGATTCTTTTCATGAACAGACGCGAGGAGAAACGTAATCTGGAAACGATACCCGTAGGTTCTCTGGGGATGATTCCTTTGAAGGGCTGCAGCAAACTTGGCGAAAAGGTGGATTACTACCTGGTGAAATGGCGTACTGAGCGGGAAAGCGAACACAAGGACTCCCTCGCCTTCTCCGGCTATCAGCGCGGCACCTATATTCTGGGCGCCGATGTACCCAGATTCGGATCAGGCGAAGCGAAAGGCGTCATCAAGGAATCCGTGCGCGGTTCAGATCTTTATATCTTAGTGGATGTGGCAAACTACAGTCTTACCTACTCTCTCTGCGGTCACGAAAATCATATGTCGCCCGATGACCACTATCAGGACCTGAAGCGTATCATCGCCGCTGTGGGCGGCAAGGCGAGACGCATCACCGTGATCATGCCTTTCCTCTATGAGAGCAGACAGCACAAGCGCTCCGCCAGAGAATCTCTGGACTGTGCTCTGGCGCTCCAGGAGATGGTGAGTATGGGTGTGGACAATATCATCACATTCGATGCCCACGATCCCCGTGTACAGAATGCAATCCCCCTGCATGGCTTTGAGACGGTGCAGCCGGCCTATCAGTTTATCAAGGGACTTTTAAACCATGTAAAGGGTCTGCGGATCGACAATGATCATATGATGGTCATCAGCCCGGACGAGGGCGGCATGAGCAGGGCAATCTATATCGCCAACGTGCTGGGACTCGACATGGGTATGTTCTATAAGAGAAGAGACTACACAAAGGTCGTAAACGGCCGAAATCCTATCATCGCCCACGAATTCTTAGGCAGCAACGTGAAGGACAAGGACATGATCATCATCGATGACATGATCTCCTCCGGAGAGAGCGTCCTGGAAGTCGCCACCGCTCTCAAAGAGCGCAAGGCCAACCGAATTTTCGTATTCTCTACCTTCGGTCTCTTTACCGCCGGCTTGGACAAGTTTGATAAGGCCTATGAAGACGGTACGATCTGCCGGGTGCTGACTACGAACCTGGTCTATCAGACGCCGGAACTGCTGAGCCGGGAATGGTATATTGATTGTGATATGAGTAAATATATTGCCTATATCATCGACACGCTGAACCATGATACTTCTATCAGCGATCTGCTCAATCCTGTGGAGCGTATCCAGTCCATCGTTGCCAGATATCATGCCGGGGATCTGGGATAAAAACAGGGCATCAATAAACCGGTGAGTTCGAGACCTTCCTCACCTAAAACAAAACTAAAGGAGACAACTAAATATGAAAACACAAAACACTCGTGCGCTTTTCATGGCGCAGGCGGCTATGATTGCCGCGCTCTACATTGTACTTACCTTCGTGGCAAACGCCTTCGGACTTGCCAACTATGCCGTGCAGGTTCGATTCTCAGAGGCACTCACTATCCTTCCCTATTTCACACCGGCCGCTATACCGGGCCTTTTTATCGGCTGTCTGTTAAGCAATATTTTGACTGGCTGCGCTCTGCCCGATATTGTCTTTGGCAGTCTTGCCACATTACTTGGCGCGCTGGGTACCTATTCCCTGCGCAGATGGAAATGGTGCGCTCCGCTGCCTCCCATTCTCGCAAACACCATTATAGTGCCCTTAGTGCTGATCTACGGCTACGGCCTTACGATCGAGGGCATAAGTATCCTGCAGTGCTACGGCTACTACTGTCTGACCGTGGGCGCCGGGGAGGTGATCTCCTGCGGGATTTTGGGAATGATTTTACTGTCCGTGCTGGAAAAATACAAAGGGCGCATCTTTTAGATGCGCCCTTCCTTTTTTATTCCTTCCTGATATAGGAGAGAAACTGATTGCCGTTTTGGCTGAGCCACTCTGTGGAGTCATTCATGCCTCGTTTTTCCAGCGTGCCCTCCACAGGATCCATGACCACGATATTTAACTCGTTAAATCCTACGATCAGCACCGCATTGCCGTCCGCCAATGTGGCAAGCACCGGGAGATCCTTATTGACATAGTATAAAACCGCATCCAGGCTGCACCCAGACAGATCCATTATGGTACAATCCTGCAGATCACTCTCCAGAATATCAAACACCGTATCTCCCTGGTTCAAACGTCTCTGCGTATTTCGGGATATCCCTTCATATTTCAGGATCGTATCCAGACAGACTGCCAGAGAACCTTTTGTCTCTGTCACCTCGTCCTCCGTAATGGCCATGATCTGGTTGCGGATACTTCTGGTCTCTCTTCTCCAGATATAATCTCCATCGTCATCCACCACCACGCCAGCCTTGCGGTGCGCTATAT
>CAMWMO010000431.1 GCA_947175305.1 uncultured Lachnospiraceae bacterium | reverse complement strand
GGCAGTGATTCTCACAAAAAGAACTGCGCCGGGTTTGGATATACCATTCTGCAGGATAATATCACCTCCGAGACAGAGCTGATCCGTTACATCCGTGCAAGAAAGACCACTCTGATCGGCGGACGACATTATACCCACACCACAAAGGCCAAGCTGGGCCGTGCAAACAGCATACTGGTATATTCCTTCTGGGTCTATAATAAATTTCTGGCTCTGCTGCGCCGCAAATCACGGAATTTTGAGCTGATGGAAAGCCAGCTTATGGACCAGCTTAAGGATTCTATCCGGGCAGGACAAAAAAAATCCCCCCGCTATATCTCCCTGCGAGAGGACTGAAACCATATCTTTTAATTTTCCTGATCATTTGCGATCTTGCGCAGTTCTTCAAAGGCGCTTCCATAGGTCTCAGACCTCATGGAAGGGTTATTACGAATCATATCACGCTTGAAAAAATCCAGAAGCTTTCCCTCTTCTCTCTGCTCCTCCCGGTAGAGGCTGAATTTGCCGCGCAGTTCTGCAATCTCTTCCCTGACACTCTCCCCGTAAGCCAAGGGTTTGCTTAAGAGCTTTTCCTTTAAAATAGCAAATTTCTGTTCCAGAGCCGCTGTCAGATCGTTCATCCGCAGTTCTCTGCGCTCCTCTCTGTCAAGCAGCTTCTGTTCCTTTTCATCATTACTGAAAGCTATGAGCACATCCAGCCGTTTCTGCATCCGCCCCAGCTCCTCCTTCGCTCTCGCGATCTTGACCATGATATCCCGCAGATCCAGAGCCGCCTTGAAGGAAAGGGTAAAATCGGCCACGATATAGATGGTGAGCACAACCGTGACATAGTGCAGAGCCCGCTCCGGCATGGCATACATCAGACTTTCGATGGGCCGGTGGATCACCCGGGTCATCAGGATCGTAAGAAAGCCCCAGGCCAGCGAGGATCTGAGACAGATCCTTCCCTGAAAATTCATGATCCTTTCCGTGTAATCCCAGTATCTGACCTGAAAGAGAGCCTCCATGACAACTCCCGTCACATACTCTAAGGCGGTAGCTCCAATAACACCTGCTATGTATGTAAGCCACACATTATCCTGAAAGGGCATGGAGACCACCAGCATCATAGTCGCTCCGCTGCCATAGAGCGGCAGAAAAGGACCTCGCATAAAGCCCCTGTTTACCCATTTTCTCGTCCGTAACGACACATAGGCTGACTCAAAGCACCAACCCCCGAAGCAATAGAAATAAAAGAAAAACAACCACTGAAATCCATTGTAGTCAAACATAAAACGATAACCTTTCACACAAAACTGATGACTTCCTCTTTCGGTGCCTTCGCCTGCTCCACGCTGATTGCATGAAGCACCGGCCCTTCTCCTTCGTAATCCGAAAAATACGCCTTTTCCACCTGAGCGGTAACCTTCACCCACTGCTGGTTTTCCAGCGCATCCGTCTTCTCATACTCACAGGCGTATCCCAGAAACGCCATATCCTCCGCACAGCAGGTCATCGCCATGCGTCCCGGCACAAAATACCCTTTCGGGAACTGTTTCGGTTTCAGGACCATCCCCACAAAGGAAATGGTCTTCCCCTCATACCGCTCCAAATGATCCAGAGAATCCAGATACCATATTCCATAACTTTCGTTATTCAATTCAATGACCGGTGCCTTTAAGTCATAGGGCAGATCCTCCTCCAGGATCTCGTTGATCTCCCCGTTTTCACCCTCAAAAATGATCTCCGCCTTGGGATTGATGGCCTTCACATTCCGCTTATAGCTGCCCAGATCTTCCACCCCGTCGCAGCGGTTAAAGATGATAAGCTCAGACTTACGGATCTGCTCCGCAAGCAGAGACTTCATATTGGTAAAATACATAGGAAAGGTAGCCGCATTGATGGTGGTGATCTGCTGCTCTATCTTCCAGTGCCAAGGGAGCTTCATCTCCTTATAATTCCACATGCCGTTATATTCGATAATAATGCGCTCCGGCTTATGCTTCTTTTCCAGCTCTATCAGCCGGTCAGGCGCAAACTCACTCTCCTCCTCGATCAGCTCAAGCACCGTATGGCTCCGCTTTAATAGCGCCGTATCGTACTCATTCTCCCCCTCCTCGCAGAGGATGAGCAGAGTCTTTCCCCGCGTCTGAAAATAGGGCTGCGCCAGCGTATACATGATAAATTCTGTCTATCCACTCTCCAAAAATCCGTTGATCATATAGACCGGTTTCATATCGATCTCTCCCTTCCATCATTTGCGAAAGAGCTCTGTCAGCTTCTCCTCATTCAGCTTGGAGCCGATGACACAGAACTTTCCTGTCACACCGGGCTTACCGTCTCTGACATTGCTCTCCTGCGGCACATAATCAAAATAAATCCAGCCGCCGTCCGCACCGGCCACCATGCCCTTTGCCCGGAGCACAAGACCGTACTCTTCTTCATGATCCAGTTCCTCCAGAATATGAGCAATCTCTTCCCGCTGATACAGGGCCGGTGTCTCCATCCCCCAGCTTGTGAAAACCTCGTCCGCATGATGGTGATGATGCTCATGCTCCTCGTGATCGTGATGGTGTTCGTGCTCCTCATGATCGTGATGGTGGTGCTCATGCTCCTCATGGTCATGATGGTGCTCGTCCTCCTCATCTTCATCATAATGAAACAAAACCCGGGCGACGTCTTCATGATAACAGACCA
>CAMWMO010000430.1 GCA_947175305.1 uncultured Lachnospiraceae bacterium | reverse complement strand
GTTATCGACTACGACGAAATGGAAAAACTTGCGCTGTCCTGCAAGCCCAAAGTTCTCATTTCGGGCGCAAGCTCCTATCCCCGCACAATAGATTTCAAGCGCATACGCGAAATCTGCGACAAGTGCGGCGCTATTATGTTCGTGGATATCGCGCACATTGCAGGTCTGGTGGCAGCGGGCCTTCATCCGAGCCCAATTCCTTACGCGCATGTGACTACCACCACCACCCACAAGACCCTTCGCGGTCCCCGCGGCGGCATGATCATGTCCAGTCAGGAAGTGGCTGATAAGTATAACTTTAACAAGGCTATTTTCCCCGGCATCCAGGGCGGCCCGCTGATGCATGTGATCGCGGCGAAGGCTGTTTGCTTTAAGGAGGCGTTGTCCGATGACTTTAAGGTGTATATGAAAAACGTTGCCGATAACGCACAGGCGCTCTGCAAGGCTTTGCAGGCGAGAGATATCAGGATCGTTTCCGGCGGAACGGACAACCATCTCATGCTGGTCGATCTGACAACCTATGATCTGACGGGTAAGGCAGTGGAGAAGCTTCTCGACGAGGCGCATATCACCGCCAACAAGAATACGATCCCTAACGATCCGAAGTCGCCTTTTGTGACGAGCGGCATTCGTCTGGGCACACCTGCAGCTACCTCCCGCGGATTGAACACAGCGGACATGGAGCAGGTGGCGGAGGCTATCTCCATCGTCATCAAGGAGGGCGAGGCAGGCATAGGCAAGGCGCAGGCCATTATTAAGACTCTGACGGATAAATATCCGTTGATATAATAGGTTCTGACACGAGAAGAAAACTGTTTGAAAAATCAAACTTGGAGGTTCGTATGATTCAGATAGCGGTATTAGGATACGGCACCGTGGGAAGCGGCGTTGTGGAAGTGATTGAGACGAATAAGACTGATATCAATAAGAAAGCGGGAGAACAGCTTGCGGTTAAATATATTTTAGACCTGCGGGACTTCCCGGGGGATCCCTACGAGGGTAAAGTAGTGCATGACTACAATATGATCCTGGAGGATCCGGATGTAGTCATTATCTGCGAGACTATGGGCGGCACGAAACCTGCCTACGAGTTTACGAAGCAGGCGCTTCTTGCGGGAAAGAGCGTGTGTACTTCCAATAAGGAGCTGGTGGCGGCACATGGGCCGGAGCTGTTAAAGATCGCCAGGGAGCACCGCTGTAATTATCTCTTTGAGGCCAGTGTGGGCGGGGGCATCCCGATCATACGCCCGCTCAATTATTCCCTGACGGCCGAGCATATTGACGGTATTACGGGTATCCTGAACGGAACCACCAATTATATCCTGACGAAGATGGACAGAGAGGGCGCTGATTTTGAAGATGTCCTGAAGGAGGCCCAGGAGAAGGGCTATGCCGAGAGAAATCCGGAGGCTGACGTGGAAGGCTATGACGCCTGCCGTAAAATTGCTATCCTGTCCTCTCTGATGACGGGGAAAAATGTGTGCTCTGAAGATATTTATACGGAAGGGATCACTAAGATCTCTGCCGCAGATTTTAAATATGCGAAGCAGATGAACAAATCTGTAAAGCTTCTGGCGGTCAGCCGGGATACCGAAGAGGGATTTTTTGCCATGGTGGCGCCCTTCCTGATCTCCAGAGAGCATCCGCTCTACAGTGTAAATGATGTGTTCAATGCGGTGTATGTGCACGGAAATATGCTGGGAGACTCCATGTACTATGGACGCGGCGCAGGCAAGCTGCCCACGGCCAGCGCGGTAGTCTCTGATGTGGTAGATTGTGCCAGACATCAGGGAAAAACGATCATGTGCTTCTGGGATGAGGAAAAAGTGGAAGTGGCGGATATCGGGTGTGCGAATCGGAAATTCTTTGTCAGAGTATCCGCGGACAAGCGGGATGCGGCGATGGAGGCTTTCGGTGCGCTGGCAGAGGTGAGCGTGGGCATCGCGGAGGAGTTTGCCTTCATGACACAGATGATATCAGAGAAAGAGTTTAATGAAAAGATTGAGAAGATCGGCGGGTGCCTGAACAGGATCCGGATCATGGCATAACAGGAGCGAAGGATATGAACAAGGTAGTTAAGTTTGGCGGCAGTTCTTTAGCGAGTGCAGAACAGTTTAAAAAGGTAGGGGCGATCATCCGGGCGGATAGGGAACGCAAATTTGTAGTGCCTTCCGCACCCGGCAAGAGATCTTCCGATGATACGAAGGTCACGGATATGCTCTACGCTTGCTATGAGCTGGCGGAGCAGGGGCAGGATTTTGCACAAAATCTGCAGGAGATCAAAGACAGATATCAGGAGATCATAGATGGACTTTCCCTGAAGCTCTCTCTGGATAAGGAATTTAAGATCATCGAAAAAAACTTTCGGGAGAAGGCGGGCTCAGACTATGCGGCTTCCCGTGGTGAATATTTAAACGGCATCATCATGGCTCAGTATTTGGGGTTTGAATTTATAGATGCGGCTGCAGTGATACGTTTCGGAGCGGACGGCGAGCATGATGCGGAGCTGACAAACCGTCTGATGAGAGAGCGGCTTGCAGGGGTAGAGGCGGCGGTGATTCCCGGCTTCTACGGCGCATATGAGGATGGCACGGTTAAGACCTTTTCCAGAGGCGGGTCCGATATTACGGGCTCCATTGTGGCCAGGGCTATCAAGGCAACTGTGTATGAGAACTGGACAGATG
>CAMWMO010000429.1 GCA_947175305.1 uncultured Lachnospiraceae bacterium | reverse complement strand
ACTCAATCAACTTCGGAAGTATCTGGTAAATAGAAAAGGTGTTAAATTCATCCAGCCATTCCTCCGGCGTATCCGGGATGGCAGGGTCGGCGTGCTTTGCCATGACATAGGCGATATTCTCAAACATTTCCAGAGAGAATAAATCCAGATTGGAGCTTTCCTCCGTCCCGTCCCCCACAGCCTTTTCCAGAGCGTTCAGATCCTTGTAGATATCCCGGTGGAATTTCAGCCTGTAAATCCGGGGAATGGCGGCGGATGCGCGGAAAGGCACCATATGCCCGTCTATCTCAATGTTCTGTTTCATGCTCATAATGAATCCCTCCTTCTATTCCTTGGACTTTGTTTTTGCGGCAGCCGTCAAATCCCCGGCCTCTGCCGATAATGTCTGCACCTGCGCATTCTCCGCCCCTTCGGCGGGCAGATAGACCGCATCATACCATGACGCATAGACCTCCGCCGTGGTATCGTCCCCCGTCCTTGCCTTCACATATCCGTTTGCAAGGGGCGAGGCATTCAGCGCCAGCGTTTCCGTCTGCACCTCGATCTCCTCCTCATTGGTCTTTGATTCAATCTTTGGTCTTGCCGCCGAGCAGTGGTACAGCACATGGCGGATTTTCCTCACGTCCCCGTCAAACTCAAAGAGCAGGGCAAAGTTCTCCGTTTCCACATTTGCATTTTCCAGAAGCACCTTATTATTATCCAGCGCCTCCTTCAATACGTCTGTACGGAAGCTCTCCGGCACCATTGCCAGTTCCAGATCGCCGTCGTATCCCATGTTGTTAGAGATCGTATAGTACGCATACCCGTCCGCGTAGAAATTGGAGGGCTCCCCGTTCGGTTCAAGGGAAAGGGATACCGCACCCGGCATTGCCACCGGCTTTGCAAAGCTCACCTTCCCCGCCTCATCCGCTGTGATCAGCGCATAATGCACGTTGCAGATATTGAATTTTACTTTATTTTTCTTGGGCATTGTTCTCTCCTTCCATTTCAAAAGAATAAAGGACTTCGTACAGCTTCTCGCTCTCTATCCATGTTTCCGACCTCCCGTAAAAAATCCCATGGGCGTCCAGCACATCTTCCAGCCGCTTTTCAAGCTCCAAGTCCTTATAGTCTGTATACAGTTCCACCCGCACCTCATTGATTTTGAAATACACCCGCCCGTCCGCGCAGAAATGGTCACTGCCGGGGAGCAGGTAGCAGACAAAGGGCGGCTCCGGCGATTCCCCCTCCGCAAAGTGGTCATAGGCATAGGGGATGCCGAACTCTGTAAGTACCTTTAACAGTTCATCCATCTTTAAGGCTCCTTTCAATCTCCGCTTCCAGCCGTTCCATGCCGGTCTTTTCTGCCGGGGCGATATGCGGCCTGCCGGATACCCGGCCACCGCCGCGCTTGGCATGGCCGAACTCCAACAGGTGGGTCAGCCGGTAGCGGTCACGGGAATAGACCGTCACCTCTAAGGAGTTGGCGGTTTCCTTCGTATTCTTCACCGCCCAGCTTTTCCGGTAGGCTCCTGTCCTTTTCGGGGCCTTTTCCCTGATCTCGTCCCGCACCGCCTCACCGGCGCTTTTGACCGCTTTTTTCAAATCCTCCGTGGCAAGGTCAGCGTATTCTTCCATGGATTCCATGATGGCCGAAGCCATCTCCTCGATCCTTACATTCCGGGCCATGCTTACCTCCCTTTCCGGCACTTGAATTTCAGCGCCTTACGCTTAAAACACAGGTGGTCTATGGCGAGGATATCGTAGGGCTCCCCCTGAAATAAAATCCGGTAGCCGGTAGAAGTCACCCTGCTGGCCGCCCGGCAGAAACGGACGGTAAAAGCGATCTGTGCATGGTCTGTGGTAGCCCCTGCCTCTGTGCTTTCCGTCCCGCCCTCCCCGCTCGCCGTCGCATGGCATCCATAATAATCCGTCCATTCATTCCTGTGGTTGCCGATACCGTCCACGACAGTCTCATTTTTTTGAAACATAATTTTAACTCCCAGCGCCGCTATCTCCATATCAGAAGCCCTCCTGCCTGATGCCGGACAAAAGCGAGCGCAGGGTAAGCATAAGGCCGTGGTGGTCTGCCTCCTCCCTATGCTCATACAGGTAGGCCGCCGCATACATGACGGCGGTCTTTGCCTGTGCCATATCCTGTGAGAAGGAATCCCCGTCTGCCATGCGTGCCACATCCATGCAGAGTTTATGGGCCGTCTTTAGAATCCCTTCCAGCAGGCCGTCCTCGTCCTCAAAATCCACCCGCAGATATTCCTTTATCTCCTCCAAAGTTACGATCATCCGGCCACCCCGCCTTATGCTGCGGAACCGCTTTTCTGCTGCAGTACCTTCACCGCCTCCGGCAGTACCAGCTTGCCGTCCACGCGCTGGGTGGCAAGGAAGCCAACCTGCCCGGTGGGCGCATACAGCTCCCCAAGGCGGCGGAAGGAGCGGCCCTGCCTGTCGGCCACCCAATAATAGGAAAGGTCGCCAAACAAAACAGATTTTGCCCCTGCCTCCATGGCGGGCATGAAAGAGGAAGTATAGACCGGGCGGCCCATGAGGGTGTCCGGTGTTGCGGCGGTAAGGGAAGGCTGCCACAGATACTGGCCGTTGCTGTCTTTGAGCTTTCTAAGGGCCTTCACGGAAGTATCATTCATAAGGAAAACTGCACTTTTCCTGTAAGGCGCTTTCAGGGAATAGAAC
>CAMWMO010000428.1 GCA_947175305.1 uncultured Lachnospiraceae bacterium | reverse complement strand
CTTTAAAATAGAGGATTCCGGGGCATTCGTATTTTAGAAATGGGGAAACTCAAAATCAAATCTGGCTTTCTCATAGCAGACGCCCACGCCAAACCGGTTCGCGCCGCAGCTCTGTCACTGCGCTTTACTGGCAGAGTTTTGCCACCACCTGATTGATCACGCTTCCCTCTGCTTTGCCTTTCAGCTCCGGCATCACGGTCTTCATGATCAGTCCTTTATTCTTCTGTGCTAACAGATCAGCATATTTTTCCGTCAAAAATGTCTCCACTTCCTCGGCGGACATCATTTTCGGCGCATATTCCTGAAAAATATCATATCTGGCCTGATACTCCTGACGCAGATCCTCGCGGGAGTCCGGACAGCTATCCAACTGCTCCTTCACCGTCTTGATTTCCTTCAAGATCACACGATCCACGATCTCCTCCGTGATATTGTCACGGGTGCCCTCATCAATGGCAACCTTCTTGGCTGCAGAAACCAATGCGGAAATAGCGTCCTTGCGCACTTTGTTCCGCTCCTTCATGGCGGCGATCATATCTTTCTGTAACTGTTCAAACTGCATTGTCTTGTCCTCTCTTTCTTAGAAATATTGTTACGTGTGGTGCGGTTCAAACCGCAACGAAATATTCTTTTTACAGGTATATCACTTAAAGTCGGCAAATACAAGCACATTTTCGGGCACATATAGCCATAATATTCGGCCTCTCTCCGGTTTTCAGGCTATAATATCCCATAATGCGCCGTAAACACTTTCTCATACCTGCTGCACTCTTTCTCAATTTTACTAATTGACTCACAAGCCTGTCTGCGATCCATCGTGTACGGGTGGACTGTTATACGTCCCTTGTCAGCCTTGAATGCATCACCTGTGAACAGATATTTCTCATCCACCGCATACATTGCGGAACCTTTTGTATGCCCGGGTACCCATATGTTACGCATTCTGTGTCCACCCAGCTCTACTACCTCGTTGTCCGGCAGATACACGACCTTGTCCGTATCACATACCATTGGAAGTTTATTTTTCTTGATAAACTGTCTGTAGGTGCTTCCGTCTATCATTTGCTTTTCCTGTTCACTCATATAGATGGTCGCATTTGAAAACAGCGGAAGGGATGCCACATGGTCATAGTCTGTATGAGTAAGAAACACACCCAGAACCTTCCCGGCGTCAATCAACAGACGCTCCATCTCCGACTGCACCGCCCTGCTGTCAGAACCTGCATCCACTACGAGCCAGTTCTCACCTGCCGGTATAAAAAACAGATTGTTGCTGCGGTTCTTAATGGCTGTGATATCCGTTCCCTCCACTTTACTGCTGGGTAGTGGGTGCATAAAGCACATGGGCAAAACCGCCGCCAGTGCTATGACCGCAATGACAATGATGATGGCTGATAATATGTACATTACTATTAAATGACTCATACGGCTACCCCTCATAGCATACGCCCACGCCAAACCGGTTTGCGCCGCAGCCCTGACACTGCGCCTTACAGTTGGGGGACACAGTCTGCGTCTGGGCCTTATGCCATTCACGCAAAAGATACTCTCTTGTCACACCGCAGTCAATGAAATCCCAGGGGAAGATCTCGTCGTCCGCCCTCTCTCTTGTGGTGTAAAAGCCTATATCGAGACCGCAGGCGTCGAAACTCTCCATCCACAGATCGTTGTGGAAATACTCGCTCCAGGAATCAAAGAGACAGCCTCTGTGATAAGCTTCCAGAATGGCTTTTCCTACTCTTCTGTCGCCTCTTGCAAAAACGCCCTCCAGAACGCTCACATCCGCCTCGTGCCAGTTGTATTTGATGCTCTTCTGGTTTAACTGGCTTTTGATGCCCTGCATGGTCAGGTGCGCTTTGTCCAGAAATTCCTCCTTGGTACACATGGGCGCCCACTGGAAAGGCGTAAAGGGCTTGGGGATAAAGAAGGAGGTGCTTGCCACGATCTGTATCTTGCCGTTTACCCGTTTGTCCTTGGGGACGGTTTCAAAAAAAGCCGCCGCGATCTTGTTGGACAGATCCCCGATGCCAAGAATATCCTCCTCTGTCTCTGTGGGAAGTCCCAGCATAAAATAAAGTTTCACGCGGGTCCAACCGCCCTCAAAGGCAAGGGTTGCTCCTTTTAAAATGACTTCTTCGGTCAATCCCTTGGTGATCACATCCCGGAGCCGCTGGCTGCCAGCTTCCGGCGCGAAAGTAAGACTGCTCTTTTTCACATCCTGCACCTTGCTCATCACATCCAGAGAAAAGGCGTCGATCCGCAGGGAGGGCAGAGAAATGTTGATGTGTTTCCGATCACAGTCCTCGATGAGAAAATCGAGCAGTTCGTTCAGGCGGGAGTAATCGCTGGAGCTCAAAGAACTCAGGGAAATCTCCTCATGGCCCGTATTTTTCAACATAACAACGGCAGATTCTTTCAGCTTGTCCACATC
The DNA here is from genome assembly GCA_947175305.1 of uncultured Lachnospiraceae bacterium. Classification (GTDB taxonomy): domain Bacteria; phylum Bacillota; class Clostridia; order Lachnospirales; family Lachnospiraceae; genus UBA3282. The sequence continues at coordinate 261 of CAMWMO010000428.1, read as the reverse complement.
GCGCTCTCTGACCGGTCGATAAATCTGTCCAGCCTGACAAAAGCGGCATCCCCGGATACAGCCTCTTTGAATCTCCAATACTACCCGGTCCTGTGTGACCTTGATAAAGGGAACCACGGGCTTTGCCGGATAAGGCGCATCGGACAACTCCGTCTCGATCTCCTTTAAAATGGTATCCGGCGCTTGGTCATAGAGTTTGTGCCGTTCTCTAATGGTGCCGTCCTCATGGTAGAGTTCTTCATAAAACTGAGGCACATAGAT
>CAMWMO010000427.1 GCA_947175305.1 uncultured Lachnospiraceae bacterium | reverse complement strand
TTAATCTCGAAGAGATTTACTCCGGGGATTTTCAGTTTTCGGTTTTGAGGGTATGTTACCTCAGGAATAGCAAAGACTCCGCGAAGCCAGTGCGGAGAATCACGGAGTGATTCTCTGGCAGTTTTGCGAAGCAATACTGCGATCCTCGATAGCTCAATGGTAGAGCACGCGGCTGTTAACCGCGGGGTTGTAGGTTCGAGCCCTACTCGGGGAGGTAAAGGGAAACCCGTAAACATCAGTGTTTACGGGCTTTTGTTTTGCCCAACGACGATGGTGTTGTCCTAATCTTTCACGGTATATGGCAGCCATACCCGCTCGCGGCTCGATCCGGAACCATATAAAATATCATAGTCCACCACCATGAAATGTCGGATTGCTTCTCTTTGCCTATAATCATAGGCCTCGAGTACTTTTCCTTGATCATCTGCCACCAGAATACGAGTATTGGTTTTTAAAAATTCCCGCTGTTGTTTAAGTATACGAGACATATCTGCATCCGGAAGCCCTGCATATTCGAGCAGTATTTGTGGCAGATAATTGATGTTTTCGCCGTCCAGCTCTATCCTGTCCGCTTCAAAATTGCTCCATATCAGCACAGGGACGGAATAGTGGCGTCTCTGTGTTTCGGGATCCGTACTCCCTAACCCCATTAATTTCCGTGCCTCCTCGGAAAATCCGGGCATATGGTCTCCATACATCACCAGCACGACCGGCTCGCCCGTTTGTGCAAAATAAGCTGCCAGTTTTTCAAAGGCCTCATTGGCGAGATGGATTCCGTTGATGTAACTTACCAGATCCATATAATCTTCCTCAGCCAGAGTACCTTCCACTTTTACGGAAATCGGATATGGATAAGCCTTTAGAGAGTCATGTTTACGATCCAGACCTTGTATATGGTTTGCTATGGACACGGCATATATAAATTTTTGTTCGGCTTTACTCTCCTCGTATTCCTTAATGATCTGCCGGGCAAGGCTCTCGTCGGAAATATAGCACGAATAAATATCCGTATAATCCATATCATCCTCGAATACTATCTTATCAAAACCCAAAGCCGGATAAATAGCGCTCCTGCCGTAAAAACTTCCTTCATACGGGTGGATTGCAACCGTATCATAATCCAGTGCATTGAAATAATCCACAATGGAAGGTATCTTGTGTTCCTGGAGTGCCAGGGCTATTCCCATGTATGATACAAAGTATTTTGTATTTAATCCTGTCAAAAACTCTGTTTCCGAACCGATTGTGCCGCCGCAGAATATATTGGCCGTAAGCTGACCGGATGAACAATATTTTTCAAGTTCCCGATAAGTCTCCATCGGATCCGATGAAAAAGTAATACCGCTGCCGGTAATATTATCTGTATTCCACCACGATTCGTTCATTATAACAATTACATTCGGCTTGTTGGCGGCGTCTGTCTGATCGTTCACCGTCTGTCTGTCCAGAAAATAGCGGTAGCTGTCCTGTACATTGTTCATATTAATATTAGTCAGCCTGTCGTTTTTTATAAAATTATATACAATGTATCGTTGGCTGTCGGCTCCGTATACATTATTTGTGTCAATAGACGTCATACTATACGCGTTTCCTATAATATATGCGCTATAGCCAAGCAGCCCGGCCAGACAGACGCAGCAAAGTGTCAGACGCAGTATATGCCGGCGCTTGAGCAAGAGGGGATCGTTTTGTGAAAAGAGGGGATATTTCCTGCAAAGCCGGTCTGCTGCAAATCCCCCGACGCATAATGCAAATACAAATGCCAATACCTTAAGCTGAGGAAGAGAGAATTGCAAGTTGAGATATCGCAGCGCTATCCCAGCGGCTTCCGTGACCATAAGGTCGTTAAATCGCAGAAGTTCATGGAGGGCAGTATACTTAATGCTGTCTGCATAGGCCAATAACATCAGTAACAGCGATGGTATTGTCAGCGCTACCCACAGTCGTTTGCTGAGAAACCACAGAGTCATGATGCTCAGACCGATCATAATAGTTTCAAAGTGATAATATATGTCAACTGAATTATCTGCATAGTAGGTAAGGATCGTATCGTTCGGCTGCAGGACATAGTAATCTGCCAGATATGGCAGAAATGTGACCGCTGTTATCAGCAGTCCTGCCACAAATGTGTAAATACATATTTTGTATTCTTTTTTCAGTCTCTCCGTGTATCCTGTGCTGTCCATATTCAGCTCCTGATTCTTATGTTGCGGCATATTTTCTTGTATAGTAAAAAAACATTGATTTCTATTTGAACGAATAATTATTCTAGCATATTTTCCTGGTAAGAGCAATCAAGAGCTAATATGTAAAGGGAAACATGGGCGCGTAATATCCAAAGGAACGGTTTGCAGAACGAATAAGCTTGTAAATAACGTTTCGATAAGTCTTGTTGCAAGAAACGAAAATGGCTTGATCGTTGGTGGTGGTAAAGCAAACGATGTGATGCAATACAATCATATTGAATGGACTGAGTTTACGGTGCAATAGAAGAATTGATTACTCATAATAATCATGGTATGATAAAAAAGAAATTTCAGAAAGGGGCTTTGTATATGAGAAGATATGTTATGTTTGCATAGCACTGGCTATTGCAATAAAAACAGTTATAGCCAATGCTATTCCTAAAAAATATTAATTTAGGAGGCAGACATGGGCTATATAAGAGCAGAAGAAATTCTGCCCATTGAGG
>CAMWMO010000426.1 GCA_947175305.1 uncultured Lachnospiraceae bacterium | reverse complement strand
CCATTTTTTCATGCTTGTGTCCCTTCCTCTCTGTCCGTCTTCTCATCTGCCTTCTGGCCAAAGCTGTAAGCAAGCAAAAGCGGCAGCGCAACAAACACCCCATAGGCGTAACGAAATTCATTGTAAACCGGCGTTGCCAGAAGCAGACTTCCCAAAAGCATCAGGCAGGGCACATAGACAAGTGCATTCTTCCTGCGATACAGGGTGTAAGCCAAGCCCAGCAGCAGAAGCCAGGTGTTGGCTCCCAGACTCCACACCCGATTATAGAGCGCTTGAAACCGCTGTAAAAATTCACTCATGGCAAGACTGGCATCATAGGAAAAAACCTTCCTCTCTGTCTCGATCCCAAAAGGATTGTCCACCATATAATACTCTGTGTAAAGATACTGGTCATGGGGCGTATGCAGGGCGTAGTAGCCCGCAGTCTGCCGGATCTCCGCCTCCAGATACAGCATGGGATTGCGAAGTCCTACCCTGAGCCAGAGTTTCGCGTAGGCTCCCCGGTTTTTCGCAATGACCTCCTGGTCACCGTGTTCCCGCATGTAATTCTTTGTCATGTCAAACAGATAGGGATTGTAATACTCGTCGATTTCCGCAAGCGGCACCACCGCCTCCAGCATAGCCACTTCCTCCTCCGTCAGATTCCCTCCTCTGACATAAGCGCATAACAAATGCTGGGTCGGCATGGTAAGGCTCTCGATGGTGTCCGGCGGTTCCACCTGCAGGCCATGTAAAATCGGTCCCTGCCAGAGCAGATAAGAAAGTAGCACCACAGCCACACTGAAAAGCATCCTACGGCTCCATCCGGACAGGATCAGGAAAAAGACCGTTCCCAGAAAAACGAAGATGCCGTTGCTGCGCAGCAGACAGACTGCCAATCCGGTCACATAAAATAACACCCATTGTTTTTTCTTCGCCGTTTCCGTCAAAGAACAACCCCAAACCGCCCACACAAAGAGCAGAAAGGCCGCCGTAAACCAGGCATCCTTCCCCATGCAGATGCTGAGCATGCCATTGACCGGAAGAAAGGCATAAAAAACTACCGCGAGAACAAGCCATAAGAGCCGGGTGCCCTTCCGGTACATAAGATACAGATATAAACCGAATACCGCCGCCACAAGCGCCATCTGAAAAAAGGTGTAAAACGCCACCGCCGCCGTATAGGTGTCAAACAGCCAAAGGCCCACCGTCAGAAAAACCTTCATGAGCAGTGTGTGAAAATAGGGATGGTGATTCGACCGGGCCGCAAGCCCCAGTGCCTGCTCCATCTGCCACACCGCATCGTTATTCAGCCAGGTGGGAAAATACATCAGATAATAGGGCAGATAGCACAATAGACAGAGCAGGAAAAAAAGAAACCAGGTCCACCAATGCCCCTGCCTCTCTGCTCCCGTAAAAAGACATTTCCGATTATCCAAAAGAAAGCAGAAAAGAAGCAAAACGCCATAGCTCAGAAGCATCCAGAGCAGAAGCCGGCCCATATTCTGCAGATTGCTGTAAGGAGCCGATCTCTGCCAGTCTCCCAGCACGATAAAAAAGGCATAGGAGAACGCAAAGGGAAGCAGGAGCAGGAGCTCCCGCCGCGTGGGCCGTCTTATCCCTTTATCTCTCTGTGCTTCCACCATTTCTTCCTTCCCTCTTTCGGACAACGGATCTGTCTGTCTCATCTGCCGTGCTTCCTGTAATAAGTCTCGTACACCTCGTCAATATATTCCCGCCACTGTCCGTAAACCGCTTCATCATTGGCTTTTTCAGCGATATCGCGCGCTTTGCGTCCCAGCCGCTCTGCCAGCTCCGGATCCTCGATCAGGCGGTTGATTCCCGCCTCCATAGCCTTCTGGTCTTTAATGGGAACAAGCAGGCCATCCACCTCATGAGTCATGATCGTGCGGGGGCCGCCGCAGGGACAATCCGTCGCCACAATGGGCAGTCCCAGAGCCATAGCCTCCATCAGCGCATTGGGAAGTCCCTCCCAATCCGAGCTGAAAGCAAACAGCGCCGCATCGACAAGCTCCTTCTCCAGACTGTCGCTGCTTCCCATCAAATGCACATGATCCTGCGCCTGCAGCTCATCGATGGTGCGCTCCAAAAGTTCTTTCGTCCCGTCTCTGCTGTCTCCGCCATATATTTTCAGATCATAATCCGGATGCTTTTTATGCACCTCATGAAAGGCCCGGATCAGCATCTCCTGATTCTTAAAGTCTACCAGCCTGCCCGACTGCACCACCGTCTTTGTCCGTTTTTCCGGCTCCGCCACGCCGATGTACTTCGGATTCAGCGGATTTAAGATAATGCAGGAATTCTTCTGCAGTCTGGGAGCAAAGAACTCCCGCGCCCCTTCCGTCTGAAACACACAGCCGTCCGCTCTGGGAAAGAGAATCGGTATCTGTACCTTATCGATGGGCATGTCGTAATGTCCCGTCGGATCGGTCCGTATCGAAATGATCACCGGAAGCTTGATAAAAAATGCCGCTGTCAACCCGCGGTACAATGCCATTCTGGCAAAAGGGATCAGAACATCCGGCTTTTCCTCTTTCAAAAACCGGTTCAAGTACTTGATCCGGAGGAAAAACTTCGTCAGACGGTTCTTCTTTTCGTCGCCGTCTCGCAGACCCACATGCACACGCCGCACCCTGTCGTCCACCTGAAATTCGTCCTCTCCCTGCCACTCCGTGGCGATAAGAACCTCATATC
>CAMWMO010000425.1 GCA_947175305.1 uncultured Lachnospiraceae bacterium | reverse complement strand
TGTTTCTGGATGAGATCAACTGTGTCTCCGAGACGCTGGCGCCTTCCATGCTGCAATTTTTACAGTATAAGGTGTTCGGCAGACATCAGGTGCCGGAGGGATGGATCATCGTCACGGCGGGCAATCCCCCGGAATACAACAAATCCGTGCGGGAGTTTGATGTGGTGACCCTTGACCGCATGAAGATTCTGGAGGTGGAGGCTGATTATGACAGCTGGCGGGAGTATGCCAGAGAGCAGAGCCTTCACACGGCTGTGCTGAATTATCTGGATATGAAAAAAGAGGATTTTTATCTGGTGGAAAACACGGTGCGGGGCAAGAGTTATGTCACCGCCAGAGGGTGGGAGGATCTGTCCCAGATGCTTTCTCTCTATGAGGAAGAGGGGTTGTCCGTGGAGGAGTCTCTGGTGGGGCAGTACCTGAAAAACGACCGGGTGGCGAGAGAATTCACGGCATATTACGACCTGTACAGAAAGTATCAGAACGATTACCGGGTGGAGGATATTTTCGCCGGTAAAATCAGCGAGCAGGTGAAGGACAGAGCAAGAAAAGCGGGCTTTGACGAGAGACTGTCGCTGATGGGCATGCTGCTTGATAAACTGAGGCGGGAGCTTAAGGAGAATGGGCAGACGGCCCGCAGATTAAAAGATATGCTGAATCCTTTGCGGGCCTTAAAAGAGCGGGCTGAGTCGGGAAATACCATAGATGAAATAGCGGATGTTATGAAAAAGCAGGCGGATGGCAGGGAACAGGCGATGGCTTCTTTGTCCAGTGCGGGCGCATTGTCGGTGCAGGAGAAGCAAATAGGCAGAGCGGTCGTCAGATTTTTGCGGGACTGCGCGCGGGAGATCCTGACAGCGGGCGTGCAGGATGGCCAGGCGGCATTTGCACTGATCAAGGAGCGCTACGACGGGCTGGTAGAGTCCTATAAGGCGGAGACGGCCAGGGAACAGGAGCGGCTGCACAATCTGTTTACTTTTGTGGAGGATACCTTCGGGGCGGGCAATGAGATGCTGATCCTGGTAACGGAGTGCACGGTACAGACGGACTGCGCTGCCTTTATCAATGCTTACGGCTGCGAGGATTATGCCCGTCACAATGAGGAGCTGATGCTGACGGAGCGGGGGGATGTGCTTTTAGAGGAAATTAAGGAGCTTGCCCTGTGAAAGGCATCGGTTTTGGAACAGGAACATCGTGTCTGAAAAAAATAACATTTGTGATGGAATGACTTGGAAACGGAGACTGTTATGGAGATAAGAGAACAGAGCACGGAGCAGGGCAGCATACGGTATGATATTCTGGAAGGCACCGCAGTGGCGGCTTCCTACAGCGGCCGGGATGCCGAACTTGTGATCCCGGAGCAGGTAGAGGGCTTTCCGGTGGTCTGGATCGGCAAAAAAGCTTTTTTGAGCAATAAGACGCTGCGAAAGATCGTGCTGCCGGAAACTCTTGCGGGAATCGGGGACTGGGCCTTTGCCCACTGCGGGAAGCTGGAAAAGGTGACGCTGCCTTATAGGCGGTTGGAGATCGGGCAGGGGGTGTTCCGGGAATGTCCGGCGCTCTCGCAGATCGCAGACAGGGAGGGCGCACAGGAGGACGTTTCTTTTCTGCTGGCGGCCACCGTGGGGCTTTTGGATGCCGTCTATCTGTTTGATCTGGAGAGTGCGGGAAGCGAAAACTGGCTGGCCGGCTTTGATGCCAGGGTGAAGACCCGGATGGCTCTGGCGGACAACGACGGCTTTTCTAAAATGCTTCTGTGCGGGGAGGAGGACTGCGGCAGCAGGGACACTGACATAGGCTATTACATGGAGCAGAAGAGACGGGAGAAGGTACGTCTGGCAATGCTTAGGCTTTTTCACGATCAAGGGCTGCAGGAGGATTTTCGAGAGGAGCTTACAGCCTATCTGTTATCCCATGTGAAGGGATGCGAGAGTGAGGAGACCTGGCGTGTGATTCTGGAGGAACACGGGGATGAGCGGCAGTTTTATGAGCTGCTGACGCAGCTGGGAGGAGTCACGGAAGAAAATTTTCAGGGCATGATGGAGGATATGGGAGAGCGGCATGCGGAAATGAAGGCGTATCTTATGCGGTATCATGACAGCCGGCGTAAAACGGAGGACGCTTTCGCGGATTTTGCCCTGTAGTAGAGAGAAAATTACCTGTTGCGCGATTTTTGGACTTGCACAATAGGTGGTTCTGTGGTATCATAAGCCTTGTTTGAATTGAGGAAGTTTCGTGTAGTATTCGGAATGGAGGATAAAAATGGGAGTGTTGAGAATCATACTTACTGTGATTTATATATTGATCTGTGTGGCTTTGGTCATACTGGTGTTGATGCAGGAAGGAAAAACAGCCGGACTCGGCGCGATCAGCGGCGCGGCGGAAAGTTATTGGGGCAAGAACAAAGGCCGTTCCATGGAAGGGAAGCTCGTCAAGATCACGACGGGGCTTGCCGTTGGATTTATGGTGTTGGCGATTGTTTTAAATCTGGCACTGTTCTAAGATTAGGAGATGAAAAGCACTCTTGCATAGGTAAGGGTGCTTTTTGACATTTATGGGTGAGACACGGTTTGAAAAACGGAAAAACTTAATATGTGAGTTTGACGGGGATGCGAATCAGCCGGTGGGTACTTTTATCGGACATGCAAAAGGCTACGGGTTTGTGGAGATCGAGGGGTACGAGACAGACCTCTATATCC
>CAMWMO010000424.1 GCA_947175305.1 uncultured Lachnospiraceae bacterium | reverse complement strand
GTATATACCTTATGGTATCAACTACCCTTTCCTGTTTTTTACCTGATAATTCAGGCGCAATCCACCGTCACCTATTTTTTCCGTCTCCCTCAACAGGAATTCCACCGGTTTCCCTTCCACAAGGGACGGAATCTGTGTAAATAAAGATGCCGTACCGCTGCTGCCATCCGTTACAGGCGCTAAGAAAAGGCTGAGTTCATCAACCATACCTGCCTGCAGAAAACTCCAGTTGACAACACCGCCGCCACAGATCAGTACCTTTTTAATGTGGAACAGTTCATACAGTTTCTTCATGGCTGCCTCGCAATCCAGCTTTTTCTCACCTGCAATGATATAGGATACCCCTGTTTTCCTCAGATACGCTTTATAAGCTGCCGGGGTGGAAGCGGTCAATATCTCAATCACATGGGCCGGCGCTCTCCCCTTGTTGCGGAATATCCCTGACTCCCATCCGATCTCGCCATCCACATCCACTGAAACATAATACAATTCCGCCCTGTTGTCCGCGATATAATCTCCATCCGGCACCTCACTGACGTTCTCAATGATCGGTTTTCGGAAACCCGTAAACTCCTTTGTGGTAGTGGTTCCATACAGCCATGCATCCGCATTCATCTTTGTCCGGTATTTTCCATACTCCGCACCAAGCTCCCCCACAGCCTCCGTCCCCATAAAAGGTCCATTTATCTTTCCGTCTAAGGAACTTAAAATATGGCAGATCACATAAGGTCTTTCCATTTATCCATCACCCCAATTCCGCCCCATCTGAAAAGGCATTTCCAACTTTTTCTCCCAACCTTACATACACATTGTTTACCGGATCATAAGAAATCGCATCTAATTTTGCCGTATCTATCACACCGCCGCTGCCAAGAATTTTCTCATCGGCATTTACATTGATGATCTCTCCGATGATATTTCCATCCTCATTGACCTTTATAAGTTTACACTCCAGCGCCATAGGAAGTTCTTCGATCAACGGCGCATCCACAAATTCGCTCTTTGTGGTATGGAAACCCGCCTTTTCCATCTTGTCCGCAACTTCCTTTGCCGAAACCAGACCTACATAATCAGCCTCTTTCACATGGGCTGCATCTGCGAAACTGATGGTAAACGCCCCTCTTTCCTTGATATTCTGTGTTGTCTGATGATTTTCACTTAAGCACAGCACCACTTTGTCACTGTCATAAATGCCGCCCCATGCAGCGTTCATGGCATCTGCCCTGCCATCTTTATCATAGCTTCCAATGATCAGCACCGGGAGCGGGTAAAACCATGTTTTCTTTCCAAAATTCTTTCTCATTGTCTATCTCCTCCAATCATTTAATTTGCATTACTTGCTTTTACAACGCGGGAACCGCCGAATACTTCGGACATTTCCATCCGTTCCAGCGCATCGTCCAAAACCTTTACGTCCTCCGCTGACAACCTTACATCAGCAGCAGCCATATTTTCCTGCATCCGCTCCCGTTTCCGCGTACCGGGAATCGGTACAATCCATGGCTTTTTGCACAGCATCCATGCCATGGAAATCTGCGCAGGTGTTGCACTTTTATTCTCTGCTATGGCGTGAAGCAATTCCAAAAGTTTTTGATTCTGATCAATAGCCTCATCTGTAAACTGCGGCATATTGCTCCGGTAGTCATATTTGGAGTCAAACTGTACTCCCTTGCCGTATTTCCCTGTTAAAAAGCCGTTTGCCATAGGGGAGAATGCCACCAAGCCGACTCCCAGTTCCTCCAGCACAGGGAAAAGTTCTTCATAATGCCTTGCCATCATGGAATAACGGTTTTCCACAGCCGTTACCGGGCAGACTGCGTGCGCACGGCGAAGATATTCATCATTGGCCTCCGAGATACCCCAATGTAGGATTTTTCCCTCTTTAATCAGTTCAGACATGGTGCCTGCCACTTCCTCCGGCGGTACCGCCGGGTCTATCCTGTGCTGAAAGTACAGATCGATATAATCTGTCTGCAGACGTTTCAGGGAACCTTCCACGGATGAGCGGATCACTTCCGGTCTGGAATCCGGAACCAACGGATGGTTCACCTGAGAACTGTCCGTATCAAAATGAATTCCGAACTTACTGGCAATCTGCACCTGCTTCCGGACCCATTTCAGCGCCTCTCCTACAAGCTCCTCATTCTGATGCGGGTCTTCCGGTGTACCATATACCTCCGCCGTATCAAAAAATGTATATCCCATTTCATATGCACTGTGTATCATGGAAATGGCTTCACCTCTGTCTGTCGGTGCTCCATAGGCATGACTGAACCCCATGCAGCCAAGCCCTACCGCAGACACTTCAAGTCCTTTTCCCAATATACGCTTATCCATTGTTATCCTCCTGTCTCACCTTATGTTCTTCCAAATATTCCTGCAAAATTTCATCCAATCTGTCGCTGGTCAATGTATTTTCCTGAACAGAAATGCCAGGTAATACCTCCGCCTCCGGAATCAGATTCCGTATTTTCTCTACCGTACCACCCAACCCACTGGAAAAATGTGTTGTAAACGGAATCACCGTTTTGCCCGTAAAATCATACTCACCGAGAAAACTCTCTATTGCAATCGGCACATCCAGCCACCATGCCGGATAACCAAGGAATATCACGTCGTACTCACCAAAATCCTCCACATAGGACACTAATCGGGGTTTCACGTTTAATGTCTGCTCACCCCTTGCCTGAATGGTGGAC
>CAMWMO010000423.1 GCA_947175305.1 uncultured Lachnospiraceae bacterium | reverse complement strand
ATTGAGAGCCGTATCCGCATCATGGACAACGTCATCAGATACCTGTGCGTCAGACAAGACGAGAAATAGAAAGAGGTATTCTATGAATAAAGTTATACTGATGGGACGTTTAACAAGAGACCCCGAGGTGAGATATTCTCAGGGGGAAAATGCGACGGCGGTAGCCAGATATACACTGGCGGTAGACCGTAGATTTAGCCGCAATAACGATGAACAGACGGCAGATTTTATCAACTGTGTTGCCTTTGGAAGAGCGGGCGAGTTCGCTGAGAAGTATCTTCACAAGGGGACCAAGATCGCAGTTACAGGACGTATTCAGACGGGAAGCTATACCAATAAAGATGGCGTCAGGGTATATACGACGGATGTGGTCGTGGAAGACCACGAGTTTGCGGAGAGTAAAAATGCTTCTTCCGCAGGCGACGGCGGATATGTGCCTGCAGGCAGACCTGAGTCTGCACCGGCGTCAGCAGGGGATGGCTTTATGAATATTCCCGATGGAATCGATGAGGAGCTGCCGTTCAACTGACGAAGCGCTAGCGCGCATCGTCTGGAGAATGCTCCGCATTCTCCGTTTAAATGAAATTAGGAGGAATGAGTCATGGCATTTAATAAATCAGACAGGCCGGATTTCCCTAAGAAAAAGGGAGGCATGCGCAGAAGAAAAAAGGTTTGCGTATTCTGCGGTAAGGATAATGTGATCGATTACAAGGACAGCAATAAGCTCAGGAGATACATCTCCGAGAGAGGTAAGATCCTTCCCAGAAGGATCACCGGAAACTGCGCGAAGCACCAGAGAGCGCTCACAGTAGCGATCAAGCGTGCAAGACATCTGGCATTGATGCCTTACGTACAGGATTAAGAAGTAGGCGCCGTCGAGCGCATGTAAAAAGGATCGTGTGATTCGTCGCCCGGTCCTTTTTTGTATATACGGGCATCTCATATGCACTATATCCTGTCATTTTTTCTCATAAAAGGTCTATATATTGATGTGGCAGTCTTTGGCAAAAAATGCTATACTGGCATAAGAAGAATTCTAATGCAATTCTACGAGGAAAAAGATGAAAAATACAGTTAAGTTAAAAGGGAGGCTGAAGACGTATCTGCAGTCCTCCTTATATCTGGGATTTTTGCTTGCAGTCGTGGACATCCTGATCTATATGCTGGATTACCGGGCTGGACTTGTCGTGACGGCGTTTTTGATTTTTTATATTGCCATCGTACTGGCCATGATGTTATATAACAAACCGATCATCATGAATGAGCTGATCAGTTTTGCAACGCAGTACGGGCAGATCCAGCGCAGGCTTTTGCGGGATCTGGAGCTTCCGCACGCCCTTTTGGATGATTCCGGTAAAGTGATCTGGACGAATATCGCCTTTGAGCGGCTTACTCATCAGCCCAAGGGAGCCCACAAGTCGATCACGGCTCTTTTTTCTTCCATCACCAAGGACAAGCTCCCGGGTCAGGGAGGCGAAGATGAGGTGGAATGCCGGGTAGAGTTCGAGAACGGAAACTACGTAGTAAAGCTTAAGAAGATCTCCTTAAAGGAGATGGCGGAAAACAGTGATATCATAGAGGCAAAGGGATATGAGGGCTATCTGATTGCCCTGTACATGTTTGATGAGACGGCGCTGCAGATCGCTTTGCAAGAAGTGGATAACCAGTCATTGACGGTGGCGCTTATTTATCTGGATAATTACGAGGAGGCGCTGGAGAGCGTGGAGGAAGTCAGACGATCCCTCCTGATTGCGTTGATAGACCGTAAGGTGAATAAATATATTGCCGCTCTGGACGGTATCTGTAAAAAGCTGGAGAAGGATAAGTATCTGGTCATTCTGCGAAAGGAAGCGGCGATCCATATGCAGGAGAGCCGGTTTGATCTTCTGGAGGATGTAAAGACAGTCAATATCGGTAATGATATGGCAGTCACCATCAGTATCGGAATGGGATTAAACGGCCTTTCTTATGCGCAGAATTATGAATTCGCGAGAAATGCCATAGATATCGCTCTGGGCCGCGGCGGCGACCAGGCCGTGGTGAAGGTTCCTGAGAATGTGAGCTACTATGGCGGTAAGAGCCAGCAGATGGAAAAGAGTACCCGTGTCAAGGCGAGGGTGAAGGCGCACGCCCTGCGTGAGATCATAGCCGTTAAGGATGAGGTCTATGTGATGGGACACCGTCTTGGAGACGTGGACAGCTTTGGAGCGTCCGTAGGTATCTACAGGATCGCTGAGGCGTTGAATAAAAAGGCGCATATCGTATTAAACGATGTGACGACCTCTATGCAGCCCATGGTAGAAATGTTCCGCAGCAATGACGAATACGCGGAGGATATGATCATAAATGGTCAGATGGCTCTTGAGACGGTAGGGAACAACGCAGTGCTGGTGGTAGTGGATGTCAATAAGCCCAGCATAACAGAGTGTCCTGAACTGCTCAAGCGTTGTAAATCTATCGTGGTGCTGGATCATCACAGACAGGGAACGGAGATTATTGAGAATGCAACGCTCTCCTATATTGAGGCATACGCTTCCTCCGCCTGCGAGATGGTTTCGGAGATTCTGCAGTATATCAGCGACGATCTGCGGCTGAGATCCGAGGAAGCGGACGTTATGTATTCCGGCATTATGATAGATACTAATAATTTCATGACAAAAACAGGCGTCAGAACTTTTGAGGCAGCGGCTTTCCTGCGCAGAAACGGTGCGGATATTAC
>CAMWMO010000422.1 GCA_947175305.1 uncultured Lachnospiraceae bacterium | reverse complement strand
GCATTATAGTTAATTTATGATTTAATTTCTTTGTTTCTTAGCCATTCCTGAAACATCAAAACATACCAAATCTGCGGTTTCCAGACATTTTTCATAATATAATCGTTCCATAATTTTCCAACCGCAGCCCTGTTGAGAATCCCCTGTCGCTCTATGAGAGCAGGATCGAGAAGCCCTTCAGCCCATTCTCGCAGTCCCGGCTGGCGCAGCCATTGATGCAGTGGAATGGAGAACCCCTTTTTGGGACGCTCCATCAGTTCACGGGGCACATAACGGTAAAGAATGTCTCTCAAAATCTTCTTGCTGACCCCTCCCTTTTGTCTGTAGGAGAGGGGCAGGGTCCATGCAAACTCCACCACGTCCTTGTCCAACATCGGCACACGCGTCTCCAGAGAGACCGCCATGGCCGTCCGATCCACTTTATTCAAAATATCATCGGGATGATACATCAGAAGATCCATCAGCATCAGATTGTGCTGAGGCTCTTCCAAAAGCCCTGCCGGATAGGTATCCATCCATGTAAGACCTGCCGGTCTCGTCTGCACCGCATCCCAGGGGCCAAAACCTACTTCTGCGCCCTGCTCCGTGTTCCTGATGAGATTAAGCCCCTCTCCGATCTCTGAACGAAGATACATATCTTCTATCGATCTCGCACCCAGGAGCCGCGCCCTCGTAGCCAAAGCCGCGTCTCTCCCGTGAGCCACGGCGCCAAGCAGAGCGCTTCCCGGCAGCCGCAGTGCGGCAGGAATCCTTCTGATCCGCTCCCAGATATAATCAATAGAATAGTAGGTGTTATATCCGCAGAAAAGCTCGTCTCCGCCATCCCCGCTCAGCGACACCGTCACATGTTCTCTCGTGATCTTGCTCACCAGATAAGTAGGGATCTGCGAAGAATCTGCAAAAGGCTCTCCAAACATCCCCGCCAGAGAGGGAATCACATTTCTGGCATCCTCCTCCGTGATATAGACCTCTGTGTGCTCCGTTCCGAGACAGGCGGCAATCTCCTTCGCCACCGGCGCCTCATTAAACTTCTCCTCCCACATGCCCACGGTAAAGGTTCTCACCTTCTGTCCACTCAATGCCTGCATCAGGGATACCACCGTACTGCTGTCGATCCCGGCGGAGAGAAATGCTCCCACCGGTACGTCCGCCGCCATCTGCCCCGCAATGGATTCCCGCAGAAGACGTTCCAACTCCTGCGCCGCTTCCGTCTCATTTCCCCGGAAGAGATTTTTCTGCCCGAAAACGGCCGTTTCTATCATCGACCAGTAGGTCTCAATCTCCGGTTTATCAAATGGTGATTTAACCTTTAATATTTTTCCCGGCTCAAGCTTCCAAATTCCCCGATAGATGGAATACGGGGCCGGAATGTAACCATAACGCATGTAATCGCCCATTATATCTGTGTTGACCGAATTGGTAAATCCATCCAGAGAAGCAATCGAATTGAGGTCGGAAGCAAATACAAAGCTGCCCTCATCTCCATCGTTATTTATATCATCTTTTAATATTCCATAATATAACGGCTTCTCTCCAATTCTGTCACGAGCCAAAAATAACGTGTGTTCCCGTCTGTCATACAACGCAATCGCAAACATTCCCTTTGCCATTTTCAGTGCATCAGTAAACCCGTAGGCGGCAATCGCCTCCAGGAGTGTCTCCGTGTCAGAGGTTCCCCGGAAGGAAGATACCCGGCTCTCCGCCAACAGCTTTTTTCTGATCGCAGTATGATTATAGATTTCTCCATTGTAAGCGATCACATATCTGCCGTCGTGAGATACCATCGGCTGTGCCCCTGCGGGCGACAGATCGACAATAGAAAGACGCCTGTGTCCCAGCACCACTCGATGGTCCTCGGACGCCCATACACCCGACGCGTCCGGCCCCCGATGGTACATTTTATCACACATCCGCTCAATATTCTTCTGCCAGTCTCCTCTGAAATTGCAAAAACCCGCTATTCCACACATGTGTTATTCATTCCTCCGCCATCTCCGCGTAATCCTCATTCTCAATCCGCTCTCTGACCGATTTTTCCGCCTCAACCTGCTTTTCCTGCCACAGGGTATAGGCTTCATCCCAGGAGGCGTAGGCCGCCTCACCACGGTGATCCGGGAAGCTGTAATTTGCCGTCAGATAGCTCTCCAGAAAGCCGGTACACTTCTCTGCGCCCACAGCGTTCGTATGACTGCCATAATCCGCGAAATCCTCCTCAAAAACGATACCGATTTCCTCATAATGATCATTCATATTTAAGAAGGGATACCCGTAAGAAGCCGTAAGCTCTCTCATATAATTAAACATCTGCTGTTCTTCCAGCGATTCCCCGTAAGGCGAAACCAGAAACAATGCCTGCTTGTTTCCTTTTTCCAAAAACAAAAGCAGGTCCTTTAAGTACGCCTCCTGCTCCGGCGGAATCGCCCTTGTTCCCTCTGCACCGCCGCAGGCCGGCATGGGCTGAGGGCCCACCTCATCCCGGAAGGTATAGCCTTTCAGCGGATGGCTGTTATGATAGAACATATTAGCCCACTCTGAAGGAAGCGCCAGCATTTTCCAGTTGGTATGGTACTTCATAATGTCAAAATAATAGCTTAACCTGCCTTCCTCATCATCCTCCGGCACCAGTCCCTGTATGGCCCGCACCCGCAGGGGAGAATAGCGCAGATTGTCCGTCACGCCCCGCGTATAGGCCATATTTTCCATAAGTCCGGTCTCTTCCAT
>CAMWMO010000421.1 GCA_947175305.1 uncultured Lachnospiraceae bacterium | reverse complement strand
CCAAATGTACAGACCACCGCCTGTTCCTCCTCCTGGATCGAATAGTAGGAACCACTGACCAGAACGGCCAGAATAATGGCCAGACAAAGGATCTTGACCACCCGCATTCCTTTCCCTGCCGGGATATTCAGATTATTCTGCCTGTTTTTTCCAAACATAGTAAAACCATACCTTTCTTTTGCTCTCCTGGCTTCGCAGCCGCTTGTTTTTCTTTTGCGACTATTATATTATATAACATGACATACAAAATTAAAAATTAAAAATTTGAGAACACAATTGGAGGCACTACATGAAGATCATATTCATCAGACACGGAGATCCGGATTATGAACACGATTCCCTGACAGAGAAGGGGATCCGGGAGGCAAAGCTTTTAGCCGAGCGGGTCTGTCAATGGGAAAACGTTACGCAGTTTTACTGCTCCCCCTTGGGGCGGGCGCAAAGGACAGCCTCATATTCTCTTGAAAAAACAGGACGGGAAGCCATCACCCACGACTGGATGCGAGAATTTTCCTATTTTATCGACGATCCCGTAACGGGACGCCACGGCGTGCCCTGGGATTTCATGCCCCATTACTGGACCAACATCCCGGAAATGTACGACAGGGAAGCCTGGAAGGAAACGATGATCTATCGTTCCAACGATGCCCTGCTCCCCGCTTACCGGGAAGTCTGTGAGGGTCTTGACTCTCTGCTTGCCTCCTACGGCTATACCAGAGAGGGAAACTACTATGTCACAGCTCCTGACAAAAAAGCTGACTCCGGGCAAAAGGAAGACACCATCGTTATCTTCTGCCATCTGGGTGTTACCTGCATGATGTTGAGCCATCTGCTGGGAATCTCCCCGGTGCTTTTGCTGCACGGTTTCTTCCTGGCGACCACCTCCGTCACGGTTCTCTCCTCCGAGGAGCGGATGGATCATGCGGCCTACTTCCGTGTGCAGGTCATGGGGGACACCCGGCATTTGCAGCAGGGTGGCGAGCCTGTCTCTAAGGCCGGCTTCTTTACAGAACCCTTTCAGGGATGATCAGCCATCTTAATTTATTATATGACACAAAAAGAGCAGGGTCTCTTCCCTGCTCTTTTATCTTTTCATCAGCGGATCCGTTCCGGGAATCCCACCTTCTTCTGCACTTTTCTGAGAGTCTTGTTAGCGTAATACTCTGCCTTCTGGGCATTCTCCTTGATCGCCTTATCAATATAATCTTTATTTTTGCTTAAGTCCTCGAACCTTTCCTGCAAAGGCTTTAATACGCCCACAACGGCTTCTCCCACCGCCATCTTAAAGTCACCGTAGCCTTTTCCGTCAAACTCTTTCTCCGTCTCCTCCGGCGTTTTCCCTGTGCAGGCACAGTAAATGTCAATCAGGTTCCGGATACCGGGCTGCTCCTCACTGTAGCGTACACAAGCCAGGGAGTCCGTCACGGCACGTTTGAACTTACGGATGATGGTATCGGGATCATCCATCAGATAAATGCTGGCATTGGGATTTTCGTCGGACTTTGACATCTTCTTCTCCGGGTTCTGCAGGCTCTTGATGCTTGCCCCCGCCTTGCCGATATAGGGCTCCGGAATGGTAAATACGTCACCATAGATCGCGTTAAAACGCTGCGCCACATCTCTGGTAAGCTCCAGATGCTGCAGCTGATCCTTTCCCACGGGAACCACATCCGCCTGATAGAGAAGGATGTCCGCCGCCATCAGCACCGGATAGGTGAAGAGTCCGGCATTGATGTTGTCCGCATGCTTCGCCGCCTTGTCCTTAAACTGGGTCATGCGGTTTAACTCGCCCATGTAGGTAAAGCAGTTTAAGATCCATGCAAGCTCTGTATGTCCCGACACATGGGACTGATAATAGAGACAATTCTTCTCAGGATTGATCCCCGCCGCAATGTAGAGGGTCAGAAGATTTCTGGCCCTTCTGCGAAGCTCCGCAGGATCCTGTCTTATGGTGATGGAATGCAGATCCACCACCGAGTAAAAACACTGATATTCCTCACACAGTGTCACCCAGTTTTTCAGTGCTCCCAGGTAATTTCCAAGAGTCAGATTTCCTGTCGCCTGCATACCGCTGAATAACACCTTGTTTCCGTCTATCATACTACAACCGCCTCCTTCGTGCGCTCAAAAAACTATACTAAATATAGCACTGCCCTCATTTTCCGTCAACCTGTTACACGATCTCAATTTTCTCAATTTTCTGACCACATTTAAGAAAGGACCGCAAAAGCGATCCCTTCCATTCGTTTTTCTTTTGATTTTCTGCAAAGATCAGTTATTATCTCCCTCGCAGCCGCAGGTAGTACCGTTGTTATTAAAGGGCCTTGCCTCGAAACGGGGCTCAAATCTGGAATCCCTGGACTCTCTGGACTCTTCACAGGGACAGTTATCCTGATCCTGCATTCTGCGGGACGGTCCGGCTGATCTGCCTGAATCCTCACAACCGCAATTCCGGTTTCTTCCGCAGTTAAGAACGTTTCCGTTCTGTCCGCAGAAAAGTAATAACAGTATGATCCAACAACAGTTCATAGCGTTTCATCTCCTTTTTCTCTCATACCATATCGTATGCGGGAAAAAGGGAATGGTGCCGAACGCTATGCTTTCCGAAGAATTCTTTTTTTAATATAACGGAAGGTCCTCTCCTCCCCCTGCTCTGCTAACATATGCAGAAGAAATTCCAGAAGCCCCATCGTCTTTTTGAGTAAGGGCGGCCGCGTCGACGAGG
>CAMWMO010000420.1 GCA_947175305.1 uncultured Lachnospiraceae bacterium | reverse complement strand
GAATAAGCGGAAGCAGGATCGCCACCGAATTTTTCAGTCTCGTAAAAAGTTTATCCTTCCCCGACAAATCTATCCCTCTGGCCTGCTGCGCCTGACTGATATTCCGGTATTCTCTCTGCACATCCGGTATATAACGGAGCGCCAGACTCACCGCATAGCCCGCCCGGTAGCTTACCCCGATTCTAGCCAAAGACGCTGCAAACTCGCTGGGATCTGTACAGGCGATAAAGAGCAGCGCGATGGGCACCACGCAGATTACTTTCAGCGTAATGTTCAAATGATAAAACAGCTGCTGAGCTGTGACCGTATACCTTCCCACAATCGTAAACAGCACATTCCTGCTCTCATAAAGCTCCACGCCATACTCCGGCGTGAACAGATAGATGAAAAGATTGTTGAGCAGCAGAAACACCGCCGCCAACCCCAAGACTACACTGATATCCCTGATCTTGATCTGGCTGATCCGAAAGATGACCGCCCCGATCAAAAGCATACAGATCAGGATACGGGTATCGAAGGTCACCATAGATGCCACGCTCCAGGCGATGAAAAAGATCAGCTTCGTGGTTCCCGTCAGCTCATGTATCGGGCTTGGCCGCTTGATATAATTTAATATAGCTACTTTCGCCATCTTATCCTCCTACCCTCTCCTGTGCGCCTCCTCATAGGCGATAAACCGTTTCGTAAATTCCCGCGGCTCCTCTATCCCGCATGCCATACTGAGCGTATAAAGGCTGGTCTCCTTCAGATTCGCGCGCTCAACCAGCGCCGGATCATTGAGCACATGGGCCGCCGTAGTGTCCGCCAGAAGCTCTCCCTCACAGAATACGATCGCTCTGGGCGTATACTCTAACATCAGATGCATATCATGGGTGATCATGACAATGGTAAATCCCTGGCCATTCAACTCCTTTAAAAACTCCATGATCTCCGTATAGTGGTGATAATCCTGTCCGGCAGTGGGCTCATCCAGAATGATCATCCGGGGCCGCTGTACCAGAATGCCCGCGATCGTCACCCGCTTTTTCTGCCCATAGGAAAGGGCCGATACAGGCCACTTGCGAAAAGGATAAAGGCCACAGATCTTCAAGGTCTCTTCCACCCTCTCCTTACGCTCCTCGGCGCTCATATTTCCCGCCATAAGCGCCATCTCCACCTCGTCCCAGATCATAGGCTTGGAGATCATCTGATTGGGATTCTGCATCACATAACCGATCCGCTGTGCCCGCTCCTTGATCGTATCCCCGGAAAGGTCTTTTCCCTCCAGAAAAATCTTTCCGGCAGTGGGTTTTTCAAAGCCGCAGATCAGCTTGGCAAGAGTGCTCTTCCCCGCACCGTTTCGCCCCACGATGCTGACCATCTCTCCCTCGCTTATGGAAAAGCTCACATTCTGCAGATTCATCACCTCGGGGGTATAGCCAAAGCTTAAATTTTCCACCCGAAGAAGCTCTCGCTCCCTGTGTGGCGCCTCCTCCGCGATCGTGCTTGTCTGATACCAGGTGCACACCTGCTCCTTCTCCTTGTCAGAAAGCTGCAGGCTGTTCACATGCTGGGGCTCCAGCTCTTTCGTAATGGGTACCCCCGCATAACGGAGCGCAGTCAGATACAGCGGTTCTCTGATTCCGTGCTCTAACAGCATATCCCCGGTCAGAAAATCCTTCGTGTACATATCCGCCACGATCCTGCCCTCATCCATGAGCACGATCCGATCCACGTTTTTCCACAGCACATCCTCCAGCCGGTGTTCTATGATGAGTACTGCCGCACCGGTGTTTATCTGCACCTCATCGATCAGTTCGATGGTGGCTCTGCCCGCCGCCGGATCCAGGTTCGCCAGCGGCTCATCAAAGAGAAGCACCTCCACCTGCTCCACCATGACCCCTGCCAGACTGACCCGCTGCTTCTGTCCTCCGGAAAGCTCATGGGGCGCATATTCTAAGTGATGGTCAATGTCCACAAGCTTGGCTGTTCCCTCCACGATTCTCTTCATCTCATCCTGGGGCACACAGTCATTCTCCAGGGCAAAGGCAATGTCCTCCCCCACCGTCAGGCCGATAAACTGCCCGTCCGTATCCTGTAAGACCGTCCCCACGATCTGACTCATCGTGAAGATGCTCTCTTTCGCCGGGTCCTTTCCTCCCACCAGAAGCTCTCCCGTACTCTCCCCGGGATAGGCATAGGGAATCAGACCGTTGACACAGCTTCCGATGGTGCTTTTCCCACTGCCGGAAGCGCCCGCGATCAACACCTTCTCTCCCGGATAGATATCCAGGTTGATGTGATGCAGGGTAGGACTCGCCTGCGCCATATATTGAAATCCATAATCTTTAAAAGAAATGATGGGCTCCGCCATATTCTTTCTCCTCACTGTACATAGAAACAGATTCGGAAGAAACTCTCCCGAATCTGTCCATTTTTCTTCTTAATCCTCTTTCTCCAGAGATCCCTTCTTCACTACGGTCTTCGCGTAACCGAGCAGCAGCAGAGTTCCCACAACGCCAGTGGTAATGATATTGGCCACCGCAGCCATAAGACCCTGTGCAAACAGCTTCTCGATGGGCTCCGCGTAGATCAGGATATCCAGAACAGGCGCCACCAGTCCCCACGCTAACACATGGGCAATGACCTGCGCCACATTGAAGCGGATGAGTTTCTTGCTGTCGATACCCTCCTCCACGTTCATCTTCATGGTCACAAGACCGATCACCAGACCTACAAACGCAGAA
>CAMWMO010000419.1 GCA_947175305.1 uncultured Lachnospiraceae bacterium | reverse complement strand
TCATATGGGGAACAACATTCATATCCACCAAAGTCCTGCTTACGGATTTCAGGCCCGTTGAAATCTTGTTCTTCCGCTTTGTCATGGGTTTTGTGGCATTGTTTCTGGTCTGCCCACATCGGCTGAAAGCTGTGAGCCGCAGGCAGGAGGCGACATTCGTACTGGCGGGGCTGTGCGGGATATGTCTGTATTATCTGCTGGAGAATATCGCCCTTACATACACGATGGCTTCCAATGTGGGTGTTATCATATCGGTTGCTCCGTTTTTCACAGCGATACTGTCGCGGCTATTCCTGAAATCGGAAGGGAAGCTGCGGGCAAACTTCTTCATCGGTTTTGTGGTGGCAATGGCAGGTGTTGCGCTGATCAGCTTTAACGGCTCTAAACTGGAGCTGAACCCTGTGGGTGACCTGCTGGCAGTCTTTGCGGCTTTTGTATGGGCGTGTTATTCCATACTGACAAGGAAGATCAGCAGTTTTGGTTATCCGGTCATCCTCACCACGCGCAGGACATTTTTTTACGGCATCCTTTTCATGGTTCCGGCATTATTCCTTTTTGATTTTAGAATCGGGCTGGAACGGTTTGCTGATATGACGCATTTGCTCAATATCCTGTATCTGGGATTAGGGGCGTCCGCACTCTGCTTCGTCACATGGAACCTTGCGGTGAAGGCGCTTGGTGCAGTGAAGACCAGCGTTTACATTTACATGGTTCCCGTCATAACAGTGGTGACATCCGTTCTGGTGCTGAAAGAGCCGGTGACATGGATATCTGCCGTTGGGACGGTTATGGCGGTTGCGGGACTTTTCCTTTCTGAATATAGCGGAAAGGAGAACCGGAAAAATGAATGAATCCGCGCAAAGGTGTGAGGAGCAGATCATCAGCCTGTTCCAGGACAGGGAAACACAAGTCTGGCAGGGATGGATACTGAAAAAAATGGGAGGCCGTCTTTTGGTCTACCCGCTGTATTATAAGTATTCACAGGGGAATATCCCGGACAATATACGGAAATGCGAGGAAATCAGCCGCCATAGCAGGCTGGACTGTGTGTTCCGTATTGTGGAACATACTAATTACCACCTGAGTTCCATACTTACAGACAATGGATATGTGCTAAAAGAATGCGGCGTGGTAGGTGAATGGAACCTTACAGAAGATACCGGAAATTTGTACGCCCCAAAGAAACCGCAGGGCAGTCTTTTCCTTAAAAACGGGACAGGAGAGGAAAATGCAGAGTATGTCATGGCAGATGCGGACACGGTTATCGGCATAAAACGGCAGGAACTTTTATTCCTGCCGGACGGAAACCTGCCAGATGCAGGTATAGAAGATATTCTGCGGTTTTCGGTTGATAATGGAGTTACAAGGATACTGGCAGATATTCCGGGAAAGAATGAACTGCCGGAACAATATGGGCGATCAGGCTTTTACAGAGCCTATCTTTACCGCTGCTATCAAAAGGAGGATACAGAAAATGGATTTACAGAATGAGAAATGTGTCATGGTGATTGACGAGAACCTGCCGCTTGGCATTATTGCAAACACGGCGGCTATCATGGGCATCACGCTCGGAAAGCAGATGCCGGAGGTGGTAGGTGCAGATGTGTATGACAAGACAGGTAACGGGCATTTGGGGATTATTGAATTTCCAGTGCCAATCTTAAAAGGCAATGTGGATGTGATCAAAGCCATCCGTGAAAAGCTGTATGAGCCGGAATTTTCAGAACTGACGGTGGTTGATTTCTCCGATCTGGCGCAGGGCTGCAAGACCTATGATGAGTTTATAGAAAAAATGAAGGATGTTTCAGAAGCGGAACTGAATTATTTTGGGATCGCCATCTGCGGCGCAAAAAAGAAGGTCAACAAATTAACAGGGAGCATGGCATTATTGAGATAGCGTATAAAAGCAAGACCGCCGCTATGGGCTTACACTATATGCTGCTGCCTTCCATAAAAAAGAACTATTTTCCGAAGGATGTAGACTTGACAAATGTATAACACCGTGTTATTCTACAAAGGATAACACAGTGTTATACATTTGGAGGAAAACACATGATACAACAGATTTCAGATGCTGAACTTGAAATTATGAAAATTATTTGGGGAAACCCGGAGGAGGTGACGCTGTTTCCCTACATCATGGAAGAACTGGCTTTGAGAGGGAGGCCATGCCAGAAGAACACACTGATTGTACTGCTGTCACGGCTGACTAATAAGGGGTTTTTGAAAGCTAAGAAAATCGGACGCCATAACGAATACACTGCTCTGGTTTCGGAAACTGAATACCAGACAGAGCAGACAAAAAATTTCATGGATAAGATCTATGAGGGGAGCGCAAAAGGGTTGGTGTCCAACTTAATCTTTGGAGACTTGCTTGCAGATGAAGAATATGAGGAATTGAGAAGTCTTCTGGAGAAAGGGCGGAAGAAAAAATGAATATGGTTTTGAAATTATTCTTATCCATGTCCTGTTCTGGCGCTTTGCTTATTTTGGTATTGCTTTTGGGGAAGCGATTCCTGAAAGATAAGATTAGCAGACAGTGGCAGTATTATATCTGGCTCATTGTTATTATGAGGTTTTTACTTCCCTTTGGGGCAGAAATAAATCTGATGGGAAAGACCTACCAGACCATTTACCGGGCGGGAACGCAGGAAGCCGCCATGCCGCAACAGCATCCCCCGACTGCAGTTCAGGATAGCGCATCTGCTGCCGGTACGGGGCAGGAA
>CAMWMO010000418.1 GCA_947175305.1 uncultured Lachnospiraceae bacterium | reverse complement strand
AGTTTAGAGTCATTATTTTATTCGGGAATGGAGGATAGCAAAAATATGGCGAAATGGGTGTATTTATTTGAGGAAGGAAACGCGGATATGCGTAATCTCCTTGGGGGCAAAGGAGCGAACCTGGCGGAGATGACGAATCTGGGACTGCCGATCCCGCAGGGCTTTACTGTGACCACAGAAGCTTGTACGGATTATTACAATAACGGCAGACAGATCTCCGAGGAGATTAAGGGACAGATTTTTACGGCCCTTGCAGGACTGGAAGAAAAGCAGGGTAAGAAATTCGGGGATACCGAGAATCCTCTTCTTGTGTCGGTTCGTTCCGGCGCGCGGGCTTCCATGCCGGGTATGATGGATACCATCCTGAATCTGGGGCTGACGGACGTGGCTGTGGAGGGCTTCGCGGCGAAAACAGGCAATCCCCGCTTTGCTTACGATTCCTACCGCAGATTTATCCAGATGTTCTCCGATGTGGTCATGGAGATCCCCAAGTCTTATTTTGAGAGAATCCTGGACGAGATCAAGGAAGGAAAGGGCGTCAAGTATGACACCGACCTGACGGCGGAGGATATGAAGGAGATCATCGTCCGCTTTAAGGATATTTATAAAGAGAATAAGGGTGAGGAGTTCCCTCAGGATCCCAAGGTACAGCTGATGGAGGCGGTGAAAGCCGTGTTCCGTTCCTGGGATAATGAGAGAGCAATCGTATACAGACGTATGAATGACATCCCCGGCGACTGGGGCACTGCTGTTAATGTACAGGCGATGGTATTCGGTAATATGGGAGACACCTCTGGCACGGGCGTGGCTTTCACCAGAAATCCTTCCACTGGTGCGAAGGGCATCTACGGCGAGTACCTGATCAACGCCCAGGGCGAGGATGTGGTGGCAGGTATCCGTACACCCCAGCCGATTACCAGGCTGGAGCAGGATCTGCCCGAGTGCTATAAACAGTTTATGGAGATCGCGAACCGTCTCGAGAACCATTACCGCGATATGCAGGATATGGAGTTCACCATCGAGGAAGGCAAGCTGTTCTTCTTACAGACCAGAAACGGCAAGCGTACCGCACCTGCGGCTCTGCAGATTGCCTGCGATCTGGTAGATGAAGGCAAGATCACACCTGAGGAGGCAGTGCTTCGTATTGAAGCGAAATCCTTAGACCAGCTTCTGCATCCCACTTTTGATCCCGATGCTTTAAAAGCAGGTCAGGTAGTGGGACAGGCGCTTCCCGCTTCTCCCGGTGCGGCGGCAGGTAAAGTGTACTTTACCGCGGAAGAGGCGAAGGCGGCTCACGAGAAGGGCGAGAGAGTGGTGCTGGTGCGTCTTGAGACTTCCCCGGAGGATATCGAAGGTATGCATGCAGCGGAGGGTATCCTCACCGTGCGCGGCGGTATGACCTCCCACGCTGCAGTGGTGGCAAGAGGCATGGGCACAGCCTGTGTATCCGGCTGCGGAGACATCGCAATCAATGAAGATGACAAGGTATTCCAGCTCGGCGGAGAAGTATTCCGCGAGGGCGATTACATTTCCTTAGACGGTTCTACCGGTAAGATTTATAAGGGCGACATTAAGACCGTGGAGGCTTCCGTGAGCGGCAACTTCGGACGGATCATGGAATGGGCTGACAAGTACCGCAGACTGCAGGTGCGCACCAATGCGGACACCCCGGCGGACGCAGCCAATGCTGTGAAGTATGGCGCGGAGGGCATCGGCCTTTGCCGTACCGAGCATATGTTCTTCGATCCTGACAGGATTCCGAAGATCCGTCAGATGATCCTGGCGAGAACACAGGAGCAGAGGGAGAAAGCTCTGAATGCACTGATTCCTTTCCAGAAAGGCGACTTCAAGGCGCTCTACGAGGTGATGGAGGGCAGACCTGTGACCATCCGTTTCCTGGATCCCCCGCTGCATGAGTTTGTGCCTACCGAGCAGGGCGATATCGACGATCTGGCGGTGGAGATGATGATGACAGCGGAAGAGGTGCAGGAGATCTGCGATTCCCTCCATGAGTTCAATCCGATGATGGGACACCGCGGATGCCGTCTGGCAGTGACCTATCCTGAAATTGCCAGGATGCAGACCAGAGCCGTGATGGAGGCAGCGATTGAGGTGAAAGCCGAGAAAGGTTATGACATCGTTCCCGAGATCATGATCCCGCTTGTGGGAGAGAAGAAAGAGCTTAAGTTTGTCAAAGACGTAGTAGTAGAGGTAGCGGAGCAGGTGAAGAAAGAGAAAAACTCCGATATCAAGTACCATGTGGGAACCATGATCGAGATTCCCAGAGCGGCGCTCCTGGCAAACGAGATCGCCGAGGAGGCAGAGTTCTTCTCCTTCGGTACGAACGATCTGACACAGATGACCTTCGGCTTCTCCCGTGACGATGCGGGCAAGTTCCTGGGTGATTACTATAAGAATAAGATTTATGAGTCTGATCCTTTCGCAAGGCTCGACCAGAGCGGTGTGGGACAGCTGGTACAGATGGCGGCAGAGAAAGGCCGTTCCGTAAGACCGGATATCAAGCTGGGTATCTGCGGCGAGCACGGCGGCGATCCGTCCTCCGTGGAGTTCTGCCACAAGGTGGGATTGACCTATGTGTCCTGCTCACCGTTCAGAGTGCCGATCGCAAGATTGGCTGCGGCGCAGGCGGCGATCTCGGAGAAATAATATAAGGAATTTTGTGTCGTAGGGCACGGAAATTTATTCTATAAAGGGCAAAGTCGTTTAGCTACGACA
>CAMWMO010000417.1 GCA_947175305.1 uncultured Lachnospiraceae bacterium | reverse complement strand
ACATACGATGTATCAAATATATTTTGACGATTCAGGAAGTCGGTATCTGTGTAGCATAACAACCGTTCTTTCAGTGTCCCTCTCAACCATTTGTCCAGAGGCACTCCGAATCCTTTCTTGGGACGCTCCAACAATTCTCTCGGTATATAATCGTAAGCGATCTCCTTCAGGATATGCTTCTTATCTCCACCCGCATATTTATAGGCATGAGGAATCCGATAAGAGAACGCCATCACATCCTGATCCAGGATCGGGCATCTGGCCTCCAGAGAATACTTCATGGAGGCACGATCCATCTTGCAGAGGATATCCCCCGGCAGATAGGTGTCCATATCTAACAGCATCCTTCGTATCTGCCAGTTTTTCACCTGATAACTGCTCTCCACAGGATAATGCACCGGCAGAGCGCGTGTCCCGGCAGGGAGAGTTCCTACCATAGCTCTCGCCATCCTCGGATAATTTCCGGCGCCAAACTGGGTTTTGGTCTCCCGCTCCCGGTTCCCTGCGATCACCTGCACCTTGAAAGGCAGCCTGTTCTCCACAGAAAGCTGTCTGAAGCCGGGCAGGGTGCAAATACCGTGCACCATTCCCCCCAGGACATCAAGGTGCTGTGCCTGCGCCACATTCTCATAAATATTATATCCACAGTAAAATTCATCTCCGCCATCCCCGGAGAGAGCCACCGTAACCTGCTCCCTGGCCAGCTTGCAGACCAACATTGAGGGAATCTGGGAAGAGTCCGCAAAGGGCTCGTCATAATACTTCGGTATGCTCTCCACCAGAGAATGCATATCCGCCTCGCTGATGATGAGCTGGGTGTGATCCGTGCCCAGATATTTGGCCACCTCCTCGGCGTAGGGAGCCTCGTTGTAGCGCTCCTCCTGAAAACCGATGGCAAAGGTCTTGACCGGCTTTGTAGAATGTTCCTGTGCCAGCGCAGTCACCAGAGAGGAATCATAACCGCCGCTCAAAAAAGATCCCAGCGGTACGTCCGCGATCATGCGAAGGGATACCGCCCGTTTTAACAGCTCCTTTAGCTGCGTCTTCGCGTCCTCATAGCTTTCCACTGGATTCTTTGCCGCCTCAGCATAAATCTCTTTTATATCCCAATACTTGCGAAGCTCGATCTGCCCGCCCTGAAACTTGAGAACAGCGCCGGGCTCCAGCTTAAAGACATTCTCATAGATGCTCTCCGGCGCATTGATATACTGCTGAAACAGATAGCGGGAAAGCACGCCCCTGTCAATTCTTCCCTGAAATCCGGGACAGACCATGATAGGCTTTAACTCCGACGCAAATACAAGCTCCTCCTGTTCATACCAATAATAGAGCGGTTTCTTGCCGACACGGTCACGGATCAGATATACAGACTCCTCCTCCCTGTCATAGAGAGCGATGGCAAACATGCCGTTAAACCTATCCACACAGGAAATGCCCCATTTTAAATAGGCGGCTATGATAACCTCCGTGTCGCAATCAGACCGGAAGGGATAGTCCGCCAACTCTTCTCTCAATTCTCTGAAATTATAGATCTCTCCATTATAAACTACAGTGACACGCTCATTTGCCGAATGCATGGGTTGATGCCCCAGGCTCGAAAGATCCATGATGGAAAGACGTCGCTGTGCAAATCCCACCTGATAGCCGCCGGGCATCGGGTAAATCTCCTCACCACTGTCATTCGGACCTCTGTGGTACATCGTATCATTCATCTCTTTCAGCTGTTCCAGCGTGACCGTCTGTTTTCTAATGTATCCGCAAATTCCGCACATACTGCCTCCTTCATATCGGAGAATGCCTGTTGTCAGCGCACATCCTTGCTCATAAAATAATCTCTGTACTCCCCGAAGTCCTTACACTCCTTGTCCACCGAATCCACCAGCTCTCTATATTTTTCCTGTAAAAGCGCCTGATAATTCTCAAAATTATCATAGCCCTCCTTACACCAGGCAAAGGGATGGACTAAGATCTGCACTTTGTCATAGCCGGTGATATTTTCCTCATTAGGGTAGCCGTAGCGCCAGATATGGTTGGCATCAGACATATATTTTACGCCCAATTTAGTATCGTCTGTTATTTTATCTGCGAAGGTGAAGAAGTCATCCTGATAAGCATTGATGATGCCATCCAGCTTGATATTCTCCCGCAGTACGTCCTTGGAGGGTCTGTGCACCGAAAACTCCGTGATCTCGAAGCCGAACATCTCGCTCAGGATATCGATTTCCATGCGGATTCGCTTTTTGATCTGCTCCATATCGGTCATACCGTTCAGGGCAAAATGCAGACCGATGTGCTGTCCTCTCTCGTGCATATCCTTGATGATATCCATATTCTTTCTGGACAGAATGTTGTAAGAATTGTTCGTCCACTGGAAAAAGAAAGTGGATGTGAAATCCATGCTCTGCTCCACCTTGGCAAGCTGCCACGCCCTGTCCACACTGTACTCCACATCGTGGCGCATGATGATGAAGCGGTCCCTGCCGAGTGCCTCCGCGTAGCTACACTGTCTGCCTGTTGCCTGTATGATCCTGATGATCTCCCTGTAATCGTCAAATGAAAACATAGTATTCTCTCCTTTTTGTTATCTCCAGTGTACCATATTTAGGCCGCCACAGCAAAACCATTTCAGCCATGCCGTCCAGTTCTCAAAAGCTCTGATACAAAAATGCCGCCGTGTCATAGCTGCCGCCGTAGATTCCCGTGATCAGAAGAAGGAGCACCACACCGTAATAGCAGCTC
>CAMWMO010000416.1 GCA_947175305.1 uncultured Lachnospiraceae bacterium | reverse complement strand
AAGAAATTGAAACCGCGGACAGAGAGCAGATTCTCGCGTGTCAGAACGAACGACTGGTGAAGCAGGTGCGCCATGTCTGGGATAATGTGCCTTACTACCGTAAGAAAATGGAGGAGAAGGGGGTTACGCCTGAGGATATTCAGAGCGTGGAGGATCTGCATAAGCTTCCCTTCCTGTCGAAGGACGATTTGCGGGAGGCTTATCCTTACGGCCTGCTGGCGAAACCGCTCAAAGACTGTGTCCGCATCCAGTCCACATCCGGTACGACCGGACGCAGGGTAGTGGCCTTTTACACCCAGCACGACATTGATCTGTGGGAGGATTGCTGTGCCCGTGCCATTGTGGCGGCGGGCGGCACCAACGAGGATGTCTGTCATGTCTGCTATGGGTACGGCCTTTTCACCGGAGGTCCGGGACTGAATGGCGGAAGCCACAGAGTGGGCTGCCTGACCCTTCCCATGTCATCAGGCAATACGGAGCGTCAGTTACAGTTTATGGTGGATCTGGAAGCAACCATTCTCTGCTGTACACCTTCTTATGCCGCTTATCTTGCGGAGAGTGTCCATGAGCATGGGCTGCGGGATAAGATCAAACTGAAAGCAGGTATTTTTGGCGCAGAGGCATGGAGCGAGGAGATGCGTCAGGATATACAGAATAAGCTGGGAATCAAGGCTTACGATATCTATGGTCTCACGGAGACCAGCGGTCCCGGTGTCAGCTTCGAGTGCAGTGAGCAGACCGGCATGCACATTAACGAGGATCACTTTATTGCCGAGATCATCGATCCGGATACGGGAGAGGTTCTTCCGGAAGGCAGTAAGGGTGAACTGGTATTTACCTCCATCACCAAGGAGGCATTCCCGCTGCTTCGCTACCGCACAAGAGACATCTGTGTCCTTACCAGAAAGAAATGTTCCTGTGGCCGTACGCATGTTAAGATGAGCAAGCCCATGGGAAGAAGCGATGATATGCTTATCATCAAGGGCGTCAATGTATTCCCGTCTCAGATCGAAACAGTGCTGATGGAGCAGGGGTACCCGGCGAACTATCAGATCATTGTGGATCGTGTCAATAACTCTGATACACTTGAGGTGATGGTGGAGATGACGCCTGAGAATTTCTCCGACAATCTGGGCAAAATCACGGAGATGGAGAAAGGGCTGGTGGCGGCGTTAAAGGCTATGCTTGGCATCTATGCAAAGGTGCGGCTGGTGGCGCCCAAGTCCATTACCAGAAGTGAGGGTAAGGCGGTACGCGTGATAGACAATCGGAAAATATAAGACAGGAGGAACAAGCATATGACAATACCTCAGATTTCTGTATTTCTGGAAAATAAAGCGGGACAGCTTGCGGATATCACAGGCATTCTCTCAGATAACCAGGTGAACATGCGGGCGATCAATATTGCGGAGACGGCGGATTACGGTGTTTTGCGCCTGATCGTGGACGATGCAACAAAGGCTTCCTCTATTCTGCTGGAGCAGGGGTTCATCCTGACCATGACGCCTGTTGTGGGCGTGGCGGTTCCGGATACGCCGGGTGGACTGAGCAAAGTGCTGAGCGTGATTTCCACTGCCGGAATTGATGTGGAGTATATGTATTCCGTATTTGGACAAAGGGACGAAAAAGCCTGCATGATCTTCCGTGTGGCAGATACGGATGGTCTTACGGAGGTCCTTGACAAGAACGGAATTGGTACCATAGCGGGAGAGGACCTGGGAATTCACTGAAAAGATCGGACATTTCCAGAGAAAAACAGTTGACAAAGCCGAAAATTTCGTATACATTATAAGGCAGTAAAGTTTTATAAAACAACATATGACAGGCGTTGAAGAGAACAAGTAGTGGATCAGGGAACGGACAGAAAGCAGCCGGATGATGAGAGGCGCACGGGAACTTTTTCATGAATACATCTCGGAGCTTCACGGCAGAATAGAGACAGGATGTCTCTTAGTAGGCCGCGACGGAGGAATGCACGTTATAGCAGGAGAGTATCGTTATGAATAATAGCATGCGTTATTCAATGATCGCACTCGGTGAGGCAGACGATGTGAGTCGTCTGTGAAATTAGGTGGTAACACGAGTAAAGCCCTCGTCCTGATAACAGGACGGGGGCTTCTTTATGGAATGGAGGAAAAACATGGGAATTTATGAGGAATTACAGGCGAGGGGACTTCTCGCGCAGCTGACGGATGCTGATGAGATCCGTGATCTGATCAATAATGGAAAGGCAACCTTTTATATCGGGTTTGATCCTACGGCGGACAGCCTGCATGTGGGACATTTCATGGCACTCTGCCTGATGAAGCGCTTGCAGGAGGCGGGCAATAAGCCCATCGCCCTGATTGGCGGCGGCACGGCGATGATCGGCGATCCTTCCGGCCGGACGGATATGCGGTCCATGATGACGAAGGAGACCATCGAGCACAACTGTGAGTGCTTTAAAAAGCAGATGAGCCGGTTTATTGATTTTTCCGAGGGAAAGGCACTTATGGTCAACAATGCGGACTGGCTGTTAGATCTGAATTATGTGGAGTTTATCAGAGACGTTGGGGCGTGCTTTTCTGTCAATAATATGCTCCGGGCGGAGTGCTACAAACAGCGTATGGAGAAGGGCCTAAGTTTTCTGGAGTTTAACTACATGATCATGCAGAGCTACGATTTCCTGGAGCTCTATAAGAGATATAGCTGCAACATGCAGTTCGGCGGAGACGATCAGTGGAGCAACATGCTGGGCGGCA
>CAMWMO010000415.1 GCA_947175305.1 uncultured Lachnospiraceae bacterium | reverse complement strand
G
The DNA here is from genome assembly GCA_947175305.1 of uncultured Lachnospiraceae bacterium. GTDB lineage: Bacteria > Bacillota > Clostridia > Lachnospirales > Lachnospiraceae > UBA3282. The sequence goes on along the minus strand of CAMWMO010000415.1, from coordinate 2,740 downwards.
CTCTATCTGCGGATTTTGTTTGCGGGTGTGCCGATCGTGATGCTCTATAATCTTCTGGCCTGTATCCTGCGTTCTCTGGGAGACAGCAGGACGCCGTTAAACGCCATGATCGTTGCATCTGTCACCAATATCGTTCTGGATTATCTGTTTGTTCTGGGATTTGGATGGGGAATCGTGGGTGCGGCATCGGCTACGTTGATCGCGCAGGCAGTGTCCAGCGTATTCTGTTTCTTCTATATTATAAGGATCACCTTCTTAAAGATGGCGCGGACGGATTTTTATTTGAATAGAAATCTCACGACGAGGCTTTTCTTTCTGGGACTGCCCATGGCTTTTCAGAATGCCATCATTGCCATCGGCGGTATGATCGTCCAGTTTGCGGTAAACGGCTACGGGGTGATCTTTATTGCAGGCTTCACCGCTACCAATAAGCTCTATGGGCTTTTGGAGATTGCCGGAATTTCTTATGGCTATGCGATGGTAACTTATGTGGGTCAGAATCTGGGCGCCGGTCGGATAGACCGGATCCGCACCGGGATGCGCACGGCGATGGGGATCGCCATGGTCACTTCTGTCCTCATAGCGGTGTGTATGCTCGTGTTCGGTAAATATCTTCTGGGGCTGTTTATCTCGGGGACACCGGAGGTAATGGAACAGACCATGCAGATCGCCTATTTTTATCTGGCGGTCATGAGTGTCTCTCTTCCTGTTCTCTATGTCCTTCATGTGACGAGATCTGCCTTGCAGGGAATGGGCAATACGGTACTGCCTATGCTGTCGGGTGTGGCGGAGTTTGTGATGCGAACCCTGGCGGTGATTTGCCTGCCTATGCTGTTGGGAAAAGTTGGAATTTTTTTCGCGGAGCCGGCTGCCTGGGTGGGCGCGGATGTGGTGCTGGTGATCAGCTACTTCGCCGTGGTAAAGAAGCTCACATCCAGCCCCCGTCCAGTGTGATGATCTGTCCGGTCAGATAGTCGGGAGCCTCTGCCAGAGACAGCAGAAGCTTGGCGACTTCAGAAGGTTGACCAATTCGGTCAGCTGGTATTTCCGCCCGCAGGTTTTCCTTATCTTCTTCTGAGAGGGTGTTGTTCATCTCCGTGTCGATAACGCCGCAGGCGATGGCGTTGACCTGGATGCCGCTGGGAGCCAGCTCCTTTGCCAGCGCTTTGGTGAAGGCGTTCACGCCGCCCTTGGAGGCAGAATAGGCCACTTCCATGGAGGCGCCCACATTGCCCCAGACAGAGGAGATGTTGATGATTCTGCCGGCATGGCACCTCAGCATCAGCGGGACAGCAAGACGGCAGGTGTAGAACAGGGCGTTTAAATTGGTGTCCATAACAGCCTGCCATTCTTCTGGGGTCATCTCGTGCAAAAGCCCGATATGGGAGATGCCTGCATTGTTGACCAGAAGAGTCAAATTATCAATCTGCGAAAAGACGTGATTTACCGCCTCTATGTCGCCCATATCCGCTAAAATAGGCGTAGTTGCGACATGATAGGTTTCTGACAGATGATATGACAGATATGTCAGTTCCTTCTCAGAGTGTCTGCAGGTAAGGTACAGGCGATAGCCCGCTCCGGCCAGAGTCTCAGCGATGGCGCGGCCGATACCGCGGGAGGCTCCTGTGACGAGTGCGGTTTTGTTATGCATTACGTTCTTTTCCTTTCGTGCTTTTTTCTTAAATATACTTTTATTTCTTTTGCAAACGATTATACTACAGACCACGGGGAAAGTCACCTCGAGATCGGTGGAAAGGAGTATCGTTTTATGTATGATCTGATCATTGTCGGCGCAGGGCCGGCGGGATTATCGGCCGCAGTCTATGGAAGACGTGCGGGGCTTAATTTAATCGTGTTGGAGAAAGCCGCCATGGGCGGCGGTCAGGTTCTCAATACTTATGAAGTAGATAATTATCTGGGGATGCCAGGAATCGACGGCTTCGAGCTGGGGGAGAAATTCCGCGGCCATGCCGAAGAGTTGGGAACGGTATTTCAGAAGGGCAGAGTTACAGCTGTCCGCGATGAGGGGCAAAAGAAGATCGTGGAGACGGCGGATGGCAGGGTTCTGGAAGCACGGGCGCTGATCCTTGCCAGTGGCGCGGAGCATGCGAAGCTGGGTGTGCCTGGAGAGGAGACATACCGAGGACAGGGCGTATCCTACTGTGCTACCTGCGACGGCGCTTTCTTTAAGAAGAGAGATGTGGCGGTGGTGGGCGGCGGTGATGTGGCTGTGGAGGACGCCGTCTATCTGGCACGGCTTTGCCGCAAGGTCTATCTGATCCACAGGCGGGACAGCCTGCGTGCTGCCAGGAGTCTGCAGGAGAAGCTGTTTTCCTGTGAAAATGTGGAAGTGATCTGGGACAGTACGTTAAAAGAGATCAAGGGTTCCGATCTGGTGGAGGCGGTGACGATCCATCATATAAAAGAAGACAGGGAACAGGAGCTTGCCGTGGACGGTGTCTTTATTGCCGTGGGGATGCGCCCTAACACAGAGGCTTTTCGCGAAACGGTGGGGTGTGATGAGAGAGGATATCTGATTGCCGGTGAGGATTGTGCCACTGATGTGCCGGGGGTTTTTGCGGCGGGAGATATCAGGACGAAAGCTCTGCGCCAGATCGTGACGGCGGTGTCTGACGGCGCCTGTGCGGTGGCTTCCGTGGAGCAGTATTTGGATACAAAATAGAATCATTACGAAAATGTTACAAGTAGTTTTTGCCCAAAAATTTGCATGACTTGACAT
>CAMWMO010000414.1 GCA_947175305.1 uncultured Lachnospiraceae bacterium | reverse complement strand
CTGTTTGGGGAGGCGGGAGAGAGCCTTTCCTGTTTTATGGCGGCCATCGAATTTATTCACACCTACTCCCTGATACACGACGATCTGCCTGCTCTGGATAATGACGACTACCGCAGGGGCAGGAAAACGACTCATGTGGTTTACGGGGAGGATATCGCCGTGATCGCAGGGGATGGGCTCTTAAACTATGCCTTCGAGACGGCCCTTCGCGCCTTTGGGAAAGCGGTGACTTTGGAGGATTATCAGCGGACAGAATGTGCCCTGAATATTTTGGCTCGAAAGGCTGGTGTTTATGGCATGATCGGCGGACAGTGTGCCGATCTCCTTGCGGAAAAACCGGAGGCGGATGTGAAGGAGGAAACACTTCTTTTCATCCACAAAAATAAGACTGCCGCACTTATACAGGCTGCCATGACCATCGGTGCGGTACTTGCCGGAGCGGATGAGGGAGCGGTAGCAAGGCTGGAGAAATGTGCCGGCAACATCGGCGTTGCCTTTCAGATCCAGGATGATATTCTGGATGTGACAAGCAGTACGGAAGTTCTGGGTAAACCCGTGGGGAGCGATGAGAAGAATCATAAGCTTACCTATGTGGCGATGCACGGTATGGAGGAATCCGGACGTCAGGTGGAGGAGCTTTCCCGAGAGGCGATCGGTATCCTGCAGTCCTTTGGCAGGCGCAATGAGTTCTTGGAAACACTGGTGGAGCAGTTGATCAGCAGAGAAAAATAAGAGGTATAGTATGTTGCTGGAGCAGATAACACAGACAAACGATATCAGACAGATCGCACCGGAGGATTACGGGGTGCTGGCGGAGGAAATCAGAGAATTTCTGATTCAGACGATCAGTGTGACGGGAGGTCATCTGGGATCCAATCTGGGAGCGGTGGAGCTGACCATGGCGCTCCATTTATTCTTAAATTTGCCGGAGGACAGGCTGATCTGGGATGTGGGACACCAATCCTACACCCATAAGATACTGACCGGACGCCGGGACGGATTTGTGAATCTGCGCAAATTCGGCGGCATCAGCGGATTCCCGAAGCGGAAGGAGAGCGATTGCGACTGCTTTGATACAGGACACAGTTCCACATCCATATCCGCAGGACTTGGCATGGTCAAGGCGAGGGATATTCAAGGTGGAAAAAATACGATCGTGTCCGTGATCGGGGACGGCTCCCTCACGGGCGGCATGGCTTATGAAGCCCTGAATAACGCGTCGCGGCTGGAAACCAATTTTATCATAGTGTTGAATGACAATAATATGTCCATCTCCGAGAATGTCGGCGGCGTATCCAAGTATCTGAACAATATCCGCACGGCGGATATGTATCTGGACCTGAAAGAGGGAATCTACAATTCCCTCCGCGGTAAACCCAAGTACGGGGATAAGGTGGTGAGCCAGATCAGGCGCGCCAAGAGCAGCTTCAAGCAGCTGGTGGTGCCGGGTATGTTTTTTGAGGATATGGGCATCACCTACCTGGGTCCTGTTGACGGGCACAATATTCAGGAGATGGTACATATCTTCAAGGAAGCCAGAAAGGTCAAGAAAGCGGTGCTGGTGCATGTCATCACTCAGAAGGGCAGGGGGTATGCCCCGGCGGAGCGTCATCCGGCCAGATTCCATGGGGCGGAGCCCTTTGATATCGAGACGGGGATTCCCAGCGCACCGAGAACCAAGGCGAACTATACGGATATTTTCTCCACTGTCATGTGTAAGCTGGGGCAGCGGGATGAAAAGGTGGTGGCGATCACCGCGGCCATGCCGGATGGCACGGGACTGAAAAGATTTCGCAATATGTATCCGGAGCGGTTCTTTGATGTGGGGATTGCGGAGGAGCATGCGGTGACCTTTGCGGCCGGGTTGGCAGCGGGAGGACTCAAGCCCATTGTGGCGATCTATTCCTCCTTCCTGCAGAGGGCTTACGATCAGATCCTGCATGACGTGTGTATCCAGAATCTGCCGGTCGTCTTTTGCATTGACAGGGCAGGGCTGGTGGGAAGCGATGGGGAGACCCATCAGGGACTGTTTGATCTCTCCTATCTGTCCTCCATACCGAATATGCATATTATGGCGCCCAAAAACAAGTGGGAGCTTTCCGATATGATCAAGTATGCCGTGGAATTTGGCGGGCCTATAGCGATCCGGTATCCCAGAGGCGAGGCCTTTGACGGGCTGAAGGAGCATAGGGCGCCCATCGTTTACGGAAAGAGTGAGCCTCTCTTTGCAGAGAAAGATATTCTGCTTCTTGCGGTGGGCAGTATGGTAAAGGTGGCGCTCACAGTACGGGAGAAGCTGAAAGAGAAAGGCTATGACTGCTCACTGATAAATGCCCGGTTCGTGAAGCCCATCGATGAGGAGATGCTTCGGGAGGCCTGCGGCACGCACAAGCTGATCGTCACGCTGGAGGAGAATGTGGCAAGCGGCGGTTTTGGTGAGAAAGTCAGGGCATTCGTGGATTCTCTGGAAGTGGAGACACGGGTGCTTGGCATTGCCATTCCGGATGAGTATGTGGAGCATGGTAATGTGGAACTGCTCAAGCAGGAGACCGGCATCGACGCGGTGACGGTGGAGGAGAAGGTTATTGCAGCTTATCAGGCGATGACGGACAAACAGGCGTTATGAAAGAGAGACTGGATGTGATCTTAGTCAGACAGGGATACGTGGCGTCCAGAGAGAAGGCGAAGGCGCTTCTTATGGCGGGCAGCGTGTTTGTGGACAACCAGCGTGAGGACAAAGCGGGTA
>CAMWMO010000413.1 GCA_947175305.1 uncultured Lachnospiraceae bacterium | reverse complement strand
GCGCCCTTCTGTATTCGGGCTTTCAGTTTGAGTTGACAATCACCCACATTTTCGAGGACGGGATCATCGGGGTTTTGTCCGATAGCTACAATGTGGGTATTCTGGTATTTTTGGTGATTCTGGGAGCCATGGTCAGCCTGATGAACAAGGCGGGCGGTTCGGCGGCTTTCGGACAGTTTGCATCCCGCAGGATCAAGAACCGGGTGGGAGCACAGCTTGCCACTATCTGTCTGGGTGTGCTGATCTTTGTGGATGACTACTTTAACTGCCTGACGGTGGGAAGCGTGATGCGTCCCGTGACGGACAAGTTTAAGGTGTCCCGGGCGAAGCTGGCCTATCTGATTGATGCCACGGCGGCACCGGTGTGTATCATTGCACCGATATCCTCCTGGGCAGCGGCAGTGACCGGATTCGTGGAGGGGGAGGACGGCTTTTCCATCTTTATCCGTGCTATTCCCTACAATTATTATGCGATTCTGACTGTTGTTATGATGGTGGGCATGGTGTTGATGAAAACCGAGTATGGTAAGATGAAGACCCATGAGCAGAATGCCGCGAAGGGCGACTTGTACACCACACCGGGAAGACCCTATGAGAATGCAAAAGCGGAACAGATCAGCACCAAGGGCGGCGTGATCGATCTTTTGATCCCCATTATCGCGCTGATCATCTGCTGTGTGATCGGTATGATCTATACGGGCGGCTTCTTTGCGGGAGAGAATTTTGTGACTGCATTTTCCAATTCCGATGCATCTCTTGGCCTGACGCTGGGCAGCTTTTTCGGCCTGATCATCACTATCGTGCTCTATCAGATCCGCAGAGTGCTTTCCTTTAAGGATTGTATGGACTCGATTCCGGAGGGCTTCCGGGCGATGGTGCCGGCTATTTTGATCCTGACCTTTGCCTGGACGCTGAAGGCGATGACGGACAGCCTGGGCGCTGATGTGTATGTGGCGGGACTTGTTGAATCCAGCGCGGGTGCACTGTTGAACTTCCTGCCGGCGATCATCTTTCTGGTGGGCTGTTTTCTGGCTTTTGCTACGGGTACGTCATGGGGCACCTTCGGTATCCTGATCCCTATAGTGGTGGCGGTGTTCCAGAACAGTAACCCTCAGCTCATGATCATCTCGATTTCGGCTTGTATGGCAGGTGCGGTCTGCGGAGATCACTGTTCTCCGATCTCGGATACCACGATCATGGCGTCTGCGGGAGCGCAGTGTGAGCATGTGAACCATGTCTCCACTCAGCTGCCTTACGCAGTTCTGGCGGCGGCGGTATCCTTTGTCACCTACATCGTGGCGGGTTTTGTGCAGAATGCCTGGATTGCATTGCCGGTGGGTGTCGCATTGATGATCGCGGTGTTGTTTGCAATCCGGAATATCAGCGGTACTCTGGAGGAGAAGTAATTTATAGAATTGTATAAATAAGTGTAGATTGACAATCCATCGCAGACGCGCTTGCGCTCCATTCCAAGCGTAACAGTGCTAAATTCGTGAAAAACCTCATTAAGCACTGACGCTTTCCAAGGGTCTGCTTATGGATATGTCAATCTGTACAGTCGCAGACTATGTTAATAAACAGCCTCTACATCGCAGATTCCATCCTCCGTAATCTCGAAACTCCAGACGGCGTGGCCGGGGATGCGGTGCTCAGTTAAATAATAGATGTTATCAATCGAGGTAATGTAATAGGGTGTGCCGCCGCCGATAAAGTGTGCGTACACATCCTCGTAGCCGCCCTCTGCAAGTTTTGACAGATCATCCGTGCGGATCATGGTGGCAAAATCCTGATTCCCGGCGATGTCTGTGGAGACGGTGATATAGAAGCTGCCCTCGGCGATGGTGAGCTGTACCATCCCGGCGATGCTGTCAGGCACGGGATAGGTCTCCTGGATGGCAAAGGTGCGCAGATCCGCCTGCAGGATGGCGGGGGAGCCGGGGATGCCGGAGACGAAATAGATATAGTCTCCGTCGATGGTAAAGGAGCGCACATAAGCATCCGTATCCGAGAGAGGCTGGATATTTTTGCGATCGGTGAGATACATACGGGGATCTCCCGGATCGTGGCGGCACAGGAACATTTCGCCGCTCATGGAGCTCCATACATAGAAGGTGTCCGTGGGGGCATCATAGAGAATATAGTGAGGACGGTTTCCGACATCATCCAGAGTCTGTGTATGGTAGAAAACGCCATCCTTTTTTTCAAAGACCAGAATGCGGTTTCCCTCCGTGTCATCCGCCAGATAGACCAGACCGTCGCTGGCGAGAGTGTGTCCTTTGTCGATCTCATCGGTCATGACCTGCCAATCTGTCAGGGGATCTGTCAGATTATCGTGGTAGAGGATCTGGTTGTGGTAGCAGTCCACGATAAAGTAGGTGTCCTCTACTTTTGTGACGTAGGTGGGGACGCTCAGCTCCGGGAAAGCGTTGCGTGGAACATCCTCTGCCGGGATTGGGGAAAAGCTCTCTTCGTGGATATCCTGCACGATCTCGAAATCGCGCAGATATTGCTCGCTGGGAAGAGGCGCAGGGCGCTCCTCTGCGACAGTGGGCACGGCGTCTGTAAGCGGTTCGGCATCCTGTCCGCAGGCGGTAAGCGCAATGCCTGTGACAGGCAGCAGAAGAGCGACTGTCATTAGATAACCGCCTAAAGTGGAGATTACTTTTTTGTCGTTTCTTTTCATGGAGAATGCTCTTTCTTTCCTGTTTGTGTGCAGGAACGGTTCATTTGTGGTAAGATGAATTAT
>CAMWMO010000412.1 GCA_947175305.1 uncultured Lachnospiraceae bacterium | reverse complement strand
GAATTTGTCGAGCAAAAAGACAATTCATCTACTTTTATAAGACTTTTTGTAGAAAATTGTAGTATAAAATAAAACCCGGCTGAGAATATTGGCCGGGTTAATTTGTATATACAAAGAATAAACTGTCACTACAAAAGCTGGCTGCCTTTTTTGAGTAGGGTAACAAATGCTTGGAAGATTTCCAAGTTTGATTTGTCATAGTTAGAGAGCGGCAGTAGTGCTTTATTGTATGTGGAAGATATTTTATGTATCTCTTCAGAGGAAATACAGCCAGCTATTGGTGGGCACATCCAATGTCCTGCAGATATGGTAAAATCCTTTAATTCTCGGATTGTGCTTTAGGCACTACATTCTGGTTCGCACCTGTAAGAACAGCGGCAACGGCTACAAGCGCGGACAGGCTCTTTTCGTCGCATAGCGGGAGCAGCCGTAGCAGTGCCTGATATGTAGAACCGGTCCTGTCGGCTCCGTCCTGAAAGATACAGTCGTCCGCAGATATGTCGAGCGTTCTGCAGATATGGTAAAACCCCTCAATGCTGGGGGAGCAGCGGCCGCGTTCCAGGTCTTTTTGGAAGGACACGGAATGGTCAAGCAGCTCCGCACACTCAGCCTGTGTGAGCTTCCGTTTCTGCCTTGCTCTCTTAAGGGCGGCGCTGAACACACTGGCATCATTAATTGATAAAGACATCTTGATCACCTCCTGATAGTAGTGTATTGCCATACCTGATAAAAGTAAAAATGGCATAGACACACCAAAAGATAGCGTAATAAACTACCAAACACCCGGACTTCTGGTGAACAAAAAAAACATGGTTCATCAGGGGCTTATTTGGGTGTTTTTGTGTGCCATGGGAAAGGATGCATGGCAGACATTGGGGAATGGTCGTAAGCCGGGCACCGGCAGGGGAATTTCGTTAAAAAAATCATATGCTTTCACATGGTAAGACTGTCCCTCTATGGTAGCGTATCACACTACTGTTTGGAGGAATGTAGAAAGATTCAGGAAAAGGACGGTTATTCGGGATATGGAACGGATAATGGTCTTTTTCTTTTGGTGGGAAAGGCAGCTGCAGGATGCCTGGCCAGGGGTCCTCCGTTTTCATGTTTTATTTCGGACATGAAAAGACTGGAGGAAGAAAGGATGAGAGAGAAACATACGGATTCCGTACAGAACCGCTTTACGGCATACCTGATGGCGGCTGTGGGGAACACACGGAAGACATACTGGGAGCGGAAGTTCCGGCTGCAGGGCATGGAATATATCCAGGAGGATAACCTGGAGCGCAACTATACGGACTTTGACGAGCAGTACCGCGCTTATATAAGGGAACATACGGATTTTATCTTCAGGGACTGGCAGAGGTACGGGGAGCTGCTGAACCTTTTGGAGAGCGACCGGCTGGCAAAGGCCATAAGCAGGCTGAAGGGCAGGGACAGGGAGATCCTGTTTGCCAGAGTCTACGGGGAACTTACCTTTGCACAACTGGGGGAGCGGTTCCATATGGAGCCGAAACAGGCTGAGATGGCATATTACTATGTGCTTAGGAAACTAAGGAAGGAGATGGGTGGAAAGGATGAATTTTGAGAAACTGCTGGAGCAGGCAAAGGCAGGGGATGAAAAAGCGCAGGAGGAGATCTTCCGGATGTACCGTCCGCTTCTTATCAAGAACGCCATGGAGCAGAACGTGTTTGAGGAGGATCTGTACCAGGAGCTTTCGGCAACCCTGTTAAGCTGCATCCGGAAGTTCAGGATCTAGCCGGTGCGGGCTTTATGGACCGGTTTCAGGAGTCATAATGATTGCGCGGGGGATTGTTGCGTTTTGGGCATCCCCTGCGTATAAAATGATGTGTCGCAAAAGGTATACCATTGGAGATAGTTATTCTGGCAGGCACACGCCCCTGTTTTTCTGTCGCAAAAAGCCGTTTTTGTTTTTTGCGATGTCGCAGGAGTGCTGAGTACCTTTTGCGACATGGATTTTTACGGAAGGAGGGCTGTCATGGCGGCAAAGAAATTTGGGTATGTCCGCGTCAGCACCCGTGAGCAGAACCCAGACCGGCAGATACATATCCTGCGGGACGAGGAGGGCATTGACGAGCGTGACATCTATGTGGAGAAGGAATCGGGGAGGCAGTTTGAACGCCCTGTATACCGTTCCCTGGTTGACAACATCCTGCGGGAAGGTGACCTGCTGGTGGTGACGGAGCTGAAGCGGTTCGGGAGGAACTACGGCGAGATCTACAAGGAGTGGTTCCACATTACAAAAGAGATTGGCGCTGATATTAAGGTGACTTCCATGCCCATCCTGGATACCACGCAGTCGAAGGAGCTGGTGGGGCAGCTGATCACGGATGTGGTGCTGGCAGTGTTCGCATATGTGGCGGATGAGGACTGGACAGAGCGACATGAGCTGCAGCGGCAGGGAATAGAGGTTGCAAAGGCAAGCGGTAAGCATCTGGGCAGGCCGCGGGTGGAGTACCCGGAGAACTGGGAGGACTGCTATGGGAGATGGAAGAGCGGCGTTATCTCAGCAAAGGAGGCAATGACGCTCACCGGGCTTAAGAAGGACAGCTTCTACAGGCTGGTGAAAAAATTTGAGTCGGAGCGGAAGGATGCGGATGAGGAGAAGGAATAGGCTGCCGCCGCGTTTTCTTTTGTTAATGAAAAATTTATAAATAACTTTGCGGAAAATTTCAAGAAAATGGAAGCAAAGGACTCTTTATTATATAGAAACATTTTTAGGAGGTCTGTTTATGAA
>CAMWMO010000411.1 GCA_947175305.1 uncultured Lachnospiraceae bacterium | reverse complement strand
CGATCTGTTAAAGCGGCAGGCAAAGGTTCATTCCGAGAGCAAAGAAGTGAAGAAACTGAAGAAAAAGCTGATGGAGGACGTGGTGCTTTTAGCTGATGCGATGGGAGAACATCCCACGAAGAAGCAGGAAAAATCCATGGAGGAACATAAGCGTCTGATTGAAGAGTGCAATGAGAAGATGGATGCCTACGAGGAGGAGATGGTAGAGCTTCCAAGACAGATCAACCAGCTCAATAACCAGCTCATGCTCATCACCATGGATGTGTGCTACAAAAAGCTCCACCAGAGTACGGATGAACTGACGGAAATTGAGGAATGGATCAGCGAGATTCGGAGAGAGCTTAAGAAAAAGGTTGTCCGTAAGAAGGAAAAAGAAGCGGTGATCAACAGGCTCTACGCCTATATGCACGACATCTTTGGCGCGGAGGTGATCGAGCTTTTTGATATGCGGTATGATCCGGAGGAAAAGTACCAGAGAAAAGAAAAAAAAGAGACAGAGCAAAACGCCGGGCAGGGCGAGAGCGGACAGACGGAGCAAAAAGAGCGCGCAGAGTCGGAACAGAAGGATACAGAGACGCCGAAGTCGTAAGGGTTTGGCGTCTTTCTCACGTTTTTGTCAGATTTTAGTCTGTTACATATTATGAAGTAAGGAGAGCGTGTAAGTTGGAAAAATATCAGAGAGTGTACGCGGCGGTGGATCTGACCGCCATTCAGGAGAATATGGAGCGTATGCATAAAAATCTTCAGTCAGGTACGCTGATGATCGGTGTGATCAAGGCAGACGGTTACGGGCACGGAGCGGTTCCCATCGGCAAAGAACTGGAGAAGCTTTCTTATGTGTTCGGCTATGCGGTGGCTACGGCGGAGGAGGCTTTTAGTCTGCGGGAAGCCGGGCTGCAAAAACCGATTTTGATATTGGGCTATACCTTTCCCTATTGCTATGAGGAGCTGATCGAGCAGGATATACGTCCCGCCGTTTTTCGCACCGACACCCTTCGGAAACTTGACGACTGTGCCAGGAGACTGGGGAAAAATGCCATGGTGCATGTAAAGGTGGACACGGGCATGAACCGGGTGGGAATTCGGCGGGATGAGGAAGGGCTGTCCTTTTTGCGGTGCCTTTCGGAAATGTCCAATATTGAGGTGGAGGGAATATTCACCCATTTTGCAAGAGCGGATGAACAGGATAAACGATCTGCAAGAGAGCAGCTTGCGCAGTTTACCGGATTTGTGGAGGAGGCGGAGCGGATCCTTGGCCGGACGATTCCGATCAAACATTGTTCTAACAGTGCGGGGATCCTTACCATGCCGGAGGCCAATCTTTCTCTGGTGCGGGCGGGGATCACACTCTATGGATTGTCTCCCTCGGCACAGGTTCCCAGAGAATTGCTCTCCCTGCGCCCGGCCCTTTCCCTGAAAAGTCATCTGGTCTATGTGAAGGAGGTGGAGGCGGGGACGCCGGTAAGCTACGGCGGCACCTATGTGGCAAAGGACCGGATGCGGATCGCCACCGTTCCGGTTGGCTACGGAGACGGCTACCCCAGAAGTCTGTCTAACAGGGGATATGTGTTGATCCGGGGACAACGGGCACCCATTCTGGGCAGGATCTGCATGGATCAGTTTATGGTGGATGTGACGGCTATCCCGGAGGCCTGCGAGGGAGACGAGGTGACCTTGATCGGCACAGACGGCGGCGAGGAGATCACTATGGAATTATTGGGAGAGCTTTCCGGCAGATTTAACTATGAGCTGGCCTGCGACCTGGGCAAACGGATTCCTCGTGTGTATTTAAAGTAAAGCGCCTTGAATACGTCCGAAAAAGATAGGTAATACTATTGCTGGAAACAGCGAAAGCATTAGCGAAATCTTAAAGGAAGTGTAGAAGAATGAGAAGAGGAGATATTTATTATGCAGATCTGCGCCCGGTAGTGGGGTCTGAGCAGGGAGGCGTGCGCCCGGTGCTCATCATACAGAATGATGTGGGAAACCGGCATAGTCCTACCGTGATCTGTGCGGCGATCACATCAAAGATGAATAAGGCAAAGCTTCCCACGCACATAGAGCTGAATGCGGGCAAGTATGCTATGGTGAAGGATTCTGTGATCCTGTTGGAACAGCTGCGCACCATAGATAAGCAACGGCTGAAAGACAGAGTCTGTCATCTGGATTCGGATATCATGCGGGCGGTAAACGAGGGCCTGAGGATCAGTCTGGAGCTGGGTACATAGGATAAGAGACCGGATTTGACACGTAAGATAATAATTGATATGATAAATAGTCGGGATTATTAAAAAAACGGAAATACTTAAGGAGAGGAATCAGATTTATGGAAGACGGAGGCTCGGGCAGTAATAGCATCCTGTGGTTTCTGGTCATGCTTGTGCTTGAAATGGTGTTTTATGGTTTCAGCGCGGCCATGCAGAACCGCAGGGGAGTGGAGCGAGAGGACAGTGCTGCAGGCGGGGAGGATGCCGAAGAGCAGACGAATAGTCAGAAAAAGAAACAGGAAAGACTGGCTTATATGGTGGAGCATCATGCGGACTATGCCACAGCGACACAGCTTGGCGTGGTGACTCTGAATCTTTTGCTGGGTGCGTTCATTTTATACCGGTCAAGCAGATATGTTTCCTTTCTGGTCTCAGATCAGATGAATATTCGATTTGGCAGGCTTTCCGACTGGCAGCTTGGGCTGCTTGCCGTGGCAGTGCCGATCATTGTGACGATCTTTCTTTTATACATAATCATGACAGTGGGTGTCA